>NZ_JBPPZG010000285.1:0-4063 GCF_051918545.1 Pseudogracilibacillus amylolyticus (SeqCode)
CGTATGTTAAAAACCTGATTGCAATGCGAAAAACTATCCCTGCTTTTGGAAATGATGGTACATTCCAAATCGTTATGTACGATAATGAAGCAAATACATTAGTCTATCAAAAGCAAGCAGGTAATCGGCGTATCCTTTTTGTTATAAATAATGGTACGGAGGAGCAGACGTTAGCTTTACCAGATTTTCCTGAAAAATATTGTAGTGAATTACTTGTGGGAACTAGTAAAGATACAGTCCATTCACGAAAGCCGATTCAACTGAAACCGTTAGATAAGATAAAAGTTTCTCCATTAGGATTTCGTATTTTTGAATATAGTAATGAACAGATAATTTAAAGCAACAAGATTAAGACACTAGATCATTTTCCAAATATTTACCTCAGGACAGTTCTTGTTAAAAACCACAAGAACTGTCCTGTCACCAAATTCTTTCCGTCCACTTATCATAGCTGTTGCTACCGGGAGGCTGATGACTTTCTCTTTAGAAGAAAAACAATGTATATGAACACAATCTTTCCAATAGTCATATTTGACAATTAGCAAAAATGATGTATACGAAAGATAGAAGTTCATACAATACGAAAGACTGATGCCACACGTTCTACGATCTCATCATACAGTTTGGTACCTTCCATGGACGACTGCTCATTTATATAGTCGATTAATCTCACGCAAGTCCCGTTTTGCAGTAGGAAAGATGAGCACTTTATATTTTGTCACAAATCTTTAACCTCATATTCTGAGCCACTTTCAAGAAATCTTCACCATTTGCACCGTTTTCAATTTCCGCCTCTACTTCAGATAACTTACTATATCACTCAATTAAAGCTTCTTGGCGCTCATACTCCTCAATACTCATTTCGACCATATCTCTGTGATAAATACAGGTTCCCGTTCCCGACGGCAGAACTCGGAGATTTCATTTGCGTTGTTACGCAAATCTGAGATAGGACGAATTGTAGGCATACATACTTTCTCCCTTCTGTAAATTGTTAAGTTTAATTATCGCGCAATTAAGAGCAATTTATGCATAATTTTATGAGTAAATATACACACATATACTTTATTAACTATTGATATTATTAAATATAATGATTACTACTTTTCATTTTCATTTGAAAGATATATACCGATAATATGGCAATGACTAAACCATAATCTACTATCCACCATATATGATTATTTATGGAATCATGGTTCTCTTTTCTTCGCTAAGGCCGATTTAGGCACGTCCAAAAAAATAACTAGTCAATTTTGGTAAAAAGCGTAAAAATACCCTTTGAAATATGTTTTAATTGTAATTAGTGAAAAAACAAAAAACATAACAAAGGATATGGATACTATGATACAGAACTTTTATTTAAATTTCAAAGGTGTATTACGTGAGACCATTAACAAATTAACAGGCTCAGATAAACGTATTGCCTTGGCCATGACTGCAGAAAGTATTGGGAAAGGCGGTCAATCAATTGTTGCCAGGGAGTTTCAGGTTAGCAGGGATACCATCAGGAAGGGCAGCCTTGAGCTTAAAACCGGAATTCCTATAAAAGATAACTTTCATGCGAGAGGAAGAAAAAAAGTAGAAGACAAACTTCCTAACCTTTTACAAGATATAAAAGACATTATAGACGCACAAAGTCAGACTGATCCAAGTTTTAATACGACTAGATTATTTACAAGAATAACCGTAAAGGAACTCAGAAAACAACTAATTAATCAAAAGGGATATAAAGATGACGAGTTACCTTCTAACCAAACATTAAACAACAAAGTAAACCAACTTGGCTATCAGCTGAAAAAAGTACAAAAAGTAAAACCACTAAAGAAAATTGAAGAAACGGATGCGATTTTTCAAAACTTGAAAGAAGTACACGATGGGTATCAAGGTAAAAGCAACGTTCTACGATTATCCATTGATACTAAAGATAAGGTGAAAATTGGCCCGTTTTCCAGAGGTGGCAGGAGCCGAGGCAATGTCCAAGCAGCCGATCATGATTTTAGCAAGGATTTTTTGACTCCGTTTGGAATCTTGGACGTGACAAATGATCATTTAGAGCTTACGTTCACGGAATCAAAAGTGACGGCTGATTTTATGGTTGACAGCATAGAGGCTTACTTCCTCAAGCAAAATTTTCAAAATGAGGTGGACACCTTGGTCATCAATGCCGATAATGGACCAGAAAATAACAGTCGTAGAACTCAATTCATGAAAAGAATCATAGAGTTTGCCGCAAAATATGACGTAAAGGTGATTTTAGCCTATTACCCTCCTTACCATAGCAAATATAATCCCATCGAACGCGCATGGGGCATCTTGGAGCAACATTGGAATGGGGATATTCTGGACACACAGGAGGCTGTATTGGGATTTGCATCAAGTATGACTTGGAAAGGGAAAAACCCTTGTGTAACTCTTGTAGAGAAAGTATATGAAACGGGCATAAAGGTAGAAAAAAAGGATATGGCAGAGTATGAAAAGATGATTGACCGAGCAAGGGTATTGGGAAATGGTTTGTCGAGATAAACCCAGATAAATGTAAGAGAGCGTTACAAATGGGTATAAAGGTGTAGAGGCTGAAATTGGGGAAGGGAGAAGTATATTTTTTTTCGGGAAAACCAGGTAAATTCACCCATTTTATCAGACATTTTTAAAGAGATAAGTCGGTTAAAACCACTCAGCACCGTTTTTGTATTCGTAATTTTCAATAAATTGACTTATTATTATTTTTAATATCCCTAAGTAGCTGATCTAGTATCTAGGAAAATAAATATGATATCCGAAATAGCAAATCCCACTCCGGGGTTTGCTATTATTTTTAAGAGGCTTATTTAAGGTTTATTTAAGATTAACATTAAAATGGTGTAAGGTTCAGGGCGTATAATCATCTTTGTAGTCACAGGGAGGATTAATCAATGAAAACAATATTACAAACAAATAATGTTCAAAAAGTATTTGGTACGAAGGGAAATGTCTATAAAGCATTAGAAAATATTGATTTAGAAATTAAAGAAGGAGAATTTATTGGAATCATGGGACCTTCGGGTGCTGGGAAATCGACATTATTAAATGTCATATCTACTATAGACACTCCAACGTCCGGAGATATTATCATCGACAACCAACATATTGTCGGCATGAAAGAAAAACAACTGGCCGACTTTCGCCGAAATCAGCTAGGTTTTATCTTTCAAGATTATAACCTTCTTGATACGTTAACGGTTAAAGAAAATATCTTACTTCCACTTGCATTATCAAAAGTCTCGACTAGTGAGATTGAAAAACAAGTAAAAAAAATTGCGGAGACTTTTGGAATAAGTGAAATACTTGATAAATATCCGTATCACATATCAGGTGGTCAAAAACAGCGAACCGCAGCTGCTAGGGCGATTATTACAAACCCAAGCCTCATATTGGCAGACGAGCCAACAGGTGCATTAGATTCCAAATCCACAACCAGTTTACTTGAAAGCTTATCGATGTTAAACGAACAGAATCACTCTACTATTATGATGGTTACACATGATGCTTTTGCTGCAAGCTTTTGTAAACGAATATTGTTTATTAAAGACGGCAAGATTGATGCTGAAATTCATAAATTACAACAAACTCGTCAAGAATTCTATCAAAAAATATTAGATGTCCTCGCTTCACTTGGAGGTGGGATTTAAATGACACTGTTCCGTATTGCTGGGAAAAATATAAGAAAAAACTTTACCAATTACTTTTTATATTTTTCTTCCATGATTTTTAGTATTGTGATTTACTTTACATTCGTTTCTTTAAAATATGATGAAACGATCGCTGCTACAACGGAATCATCGCAAAAAATTAGCTCTGTCTTCAATGCTGCATCGGTCGTCTTGATCATCTTTGTCGCCATTTTCATTTGGTATTCAAACTCTTTTTTTACAAGGAAACGAAAAAAAGAGATCGGACTTTATTCATTACTAGGTGTACGTAAGAAACAAATCGGTCGGTTGCTATTTTATGAAAACTTTTTAATGGGGATTATCGCCCTCTTTATTGGTATTTTACTTGGTTCTGTTTTATCCAAATTCTT
>NZ_JBPPZG010000286.1:0-3931 GCF_051918545.1 Pseudogracilibacillus amylolyticus (SeqCode)
AGAAAAAAGAATTTCAAATACTTGAAGTGGTACAAACCTTCGTTTTTTGTACCACTCCGTATTTGACCTCACTTTCATCCCACCTCTAAAGACAGTGGGCTTTCCCGTTCGGAAAATCTGTAAAATGTTTACATCCAATTTTTTAAGCTTGTCAAATATATGATCAAATTCAGCCTCTTCAATTGAAAAAGCAATATGAGTGTATGATTGACCTATTTCATTGCGGGGAATGTCTTTTTCTACATTAAGAGCAAGCCACATCCCGTTCAAATCAAAGTATGCAGTACTTCTTCCTTTCACAAGTAATTTAGCGTTAAATACTGCTTGATAAAATTTTATGGATTTATCCAAATCAGATACAGAAAATAAAAAATGGTTTAGACCCTTCACAAACAACTACATCACCTCTAAGTAATAGTTTAACAATAATCTGACATACACGTATTCTACATATATTAAAGTGCAATGTTCTGTTTCATACGTTATTTCTCTTTTCTAGGAAAAAAATATTCCAGTTATATATCTTTGAATAATTAAAAAGAATCCCCAGCCGATAACTCCAGATAAAATTGCTGTTGGTAAATGAATAGAATGTTTTAACGCCACGTAAATTATCAGAAGCATTACAATTGTTGCTGGAAGGCCTGCTATCACTCCACCTGTAAATTCATTAATAGTTTTTGTAGATTCTCCTTGTACTGTTAACCAAATTATACTTAGAATGCTTATTAAAGGTAAAGCTGCTATAATTCCTCCATATACTGGAAACCTTCTTGCTAATTCGGTCACAATGCCAATAATGGCCGCGGAACCGACAATTTTTATAAATAAATACATTTATTTTGATACCTCGCTCAGTAATTGAAAGGCTTTAACAACTTGTATCCTTTCTTTATCTGTTAACTTGTCAAGTGCTGCTTGTAATTTTTCTTCATCCAATTCTGTATTTTTCTTTAATATCTTTATACCAAGTTCCGTTAGATATAAATAAACCTTACGTTGATCTTTTTCATATCTTTCTTTATATACCCATCCATTACTTACTAACTTTTTTACGTGTTCCGACGCAGTATTATGTGATATAGATAAATGCTCTGCAATATCTCGAACCATTACAAACTGCTTTTTATGTACCATTTGTAATATACGGACACTTTGGTGAGAGATGGCTCCTTGTTGTTCTGGATGAAGTTCAAAGTAAATATCAGAAAAATATCTATTTATTTCATTAATCATATAATAACCCCCATATATCGTTACAAACGATTATATCGTAAAACACGATATAAAAGCAATAAATATTTACATTTTCTTAGAATGAAGGTGCTTACAGACTCTGACCGAACTAGTGATTCAGGATTTACCTCCTTTGAAACCCAAGGGCAATCTTTGGTTTTTTAGGAAAAAAAGAAATAATAATGATTAAAAGCCAAGATCACTGATGTAATTCTTGGCTTTGTTAAAATGACTTTTATTTATAAAATTACATCAGGAGTTTCAGGTAAAATTTGACCACCGTCTATTACGAGGGATTGACCAGTAATATATTTAGCTTCCTCTGATGCAAAGAAGCAAACTGCTACACCAATATCTTCCGGGTCTCCTAACCTTTTCATCGGAACGGCTTCCGCACCCTTTTCACTTAAAATTCCCAGTTGTTTTTTCAAACCTTCTGTAGCGATCATTCCTGGTTGAATGGCATTAATAGTTACACCAGATTTTGCATACTCCAATGCAGCACTTCTCATAAATCCAAGGATTCCAGCTTTTGTCGCACCATAAATTGAACCGCCGGGGTATCCTGTAATATCTCCGGTAATAGATGAAGTAAGAATAACACGACCATAGTTTTGTTCCTTCATAGCTTTCAATACTGGTTTTGCAACGAAGAAAATTCCTTTCAAATTAATGTTTTGGATTTTATCCCAATCTTCTTCTGTCATGTCTTCAATCAACACTTCCGGATAAATTCCAGTATTTGCAGCTAAAATATCAATTCTATCATGCTTACCTAGAATATCCTGAACAACCTGTTCTGCATTATTTTTATCAGTAACATCTAATTTGAAAAATTCTCCACCGACTTCTTTAGCAGTTTTTTGACCTGCTTCTTCATCGATATCACCGATCATAACTTTCGCTCCCGCTTTAGCTAAAGTTTCCACTATTCCTTTGCCAATACCATTTGCTCCACCAGTAACTAAAGCGATTTTATTTGTTAAATCAAACATAAGATCCTCTCCTTTTAGTAATTTCAACTCCCAAGTTACACTTTATCAAAAAAGTCGTAAAATTTCATATGTATATTCTGATTTGTATTCGTTATACGTAACCATGGTGATTTCCTATTAATAGAGATTTAAACTAGATGTCATATTACTACCGATATTTATGATAGATTCCATGCTTCAACATCAACTATTTCTCGATTATCACTTTTTTCATCGCCAATAATCGTAAATTCAACGATCGCTTCGCTTTCATTTAATGCATCCAAATTAACCAAATCTTTTTTATCTTTATGCATATAATGAACGATAAAGGCGACATAACGGATACGATCTTTTCCTTCCATTTCAACGGGTATTACTGTAAGTGAATGCATGTCACTTTTTAGATTTTGGTGATCGACATAGGATAAATCTCCATCATTTGTCGCAATTTTAACATCTTCTACAATATACGACTCAACAAATGTACTATCTTCACCTAGTAAACTTATATATTGCTCACGCATATCCTCATATTGCTCTCCACTTTTCCAATCGAAAGCAGGAGTGAAAAACTCTTTTGCTAATTCTGTATCTTTTTCGATCCGTTCCTCTGTGATTAAAATTTCTTCTTCTCTTTGTTCAGTTACTTTATCATCGATTTCAATATCAATGTCAATATTTTTTTCTTTAGCTTTCTTTTCTAGCAATATTACTTCTCCAGACAAATCAGAGGTCTGTTGACTTAACTGTTTTTTCTCATTGTGTTGATTCAATAAAATGACAATAATGATGGTTAGAACGACTATACTACCGATAAATATGAAGTTAGCTTGTTTGGTTTTTGCCCCCATCTGTATCCCTCCTTATACGACGCGATCCATTTCTCCGGCTGGTGTATATTGCACTTTTATATCCGTTAACTTATGTTCACTCACGTCATATGTTGCTCGTATAATACCAGCAAATTCTCCTTCACCTGTTGTCATTCTAAATAAAACAGGTATTTGTTCAACATCACCGTAATTGACAACTGTTTCTAATGTTAATGTCCATTCAGGATTAAGTTGCCATGTTGCAAGATGGTCGTTTTCACCAGCTCCTGTTAATTCCGAATTTTTCTTTTGAGCCTCTTCTAAATCTTTAAAAATTTTTTCGTCCTCTGGCAATGGATCCCACGACTTATAAAATGCGGTTAATGTATTGTCAACTTCAATCATTTCTTCCCCAATTTGTTTTGCTGATATAACCCCTTCTTTTACTTCTTTAACATATTGTTCTGATTTTACTTGTTCATCAACCTCTTTAAGTTTAAATTCAATCTCATCAATTAATGACTGCTTTGTAGAAATGTCATTTTTCAAGTCATTCAGTGAACTTTTTTGGATAAACATAAAAATTAATAATCCGATAATAAGTGCACCAACGAGTATACTTTTTATGTATTTCATATTTTTTCACCCCGCTTATAAAGTCTTTCTTATGAAAATAAAAAAATCTAGCTCCTGAAAAAGAACTAGATTTATATTATAATATGAAAATTCGCTTGTAAAGTTATGAATTAATTTTGTTTCTTTAAATAAATTAGTTTGTTAAATTAATTTTAACATACATGTCAAGTTTACTAAAGTGATAATGTTGAATTGTATGTGTCAAGTTATTCTCGGTTGTTCTTTTACACCAATATTTTCAGCACTCTATTTTTGTACGCCTTTTAGGCT
>NZ_JBPPZG010000287.1:0-3873 GCF_051918545.1 Pseudogracilibacillus amylolyticus (SeqCode)
GTATAATCTAAGTCTTGAAGCGAAATTGTAATTGGGGAGTCCTGATTAATCGTGGCTAAATCACGACTCATAAATGCATCTTCTTTATATGTGACCAAGTTTTCTTTTAATTTCTTAGCCGTAATTTCATCAATATTATCATAAATATTGTCCAATGTTTGATATTGTTTTAATAACCTCGTTGCTGTTTTTATCCCGATACCAGGAACTCCCGGTATATTATCAGAACTATCGCCCATTAATGCTTTTAAATCAATAATCTGATCCGGGTTTAGTTCCATTTTTTCTACCATACTTTTTGGAGTATAAGTTTCCACATCACTAACACCTTTTTTCGTAACATCTACTGTCACATGATCGGAAACAAGCTGGAGTAGGTCTTGGTCACCAGAAATAACCTTAACTTCCCAACCCTCTTTTTCCCCTTTATCCGCTAATGTCCCAATAATATCATCAGCCTCATACATATCAAGTTCATAGTGAGGAATTTTAAATGCATCTAACAATTCTCGCGTTAATGGAAACTGCTCCGATAATTCTGGAGGAGTTTTTTGTCTCCCACCTTTATACTCTTTATAAGTCGAATGTCTAAATGTTGTTTTTCCCGCATCAAAAGCAACAAGCATATGACTTGGCTTTTCCGTCTCTAAAATATTTAATAAAATATTTGTAAAACCGTAAATCGCATTCGTATAAACACCTTTATCATTGTGTAGTAATGGTAAGGCATAAAAAGCGCGAAATAAAACACTATTCCCATCAATTAAAACTAATTTTTTACTCATTACACCGCCTCCTAAATCCTTCCCCTTTATTATATAGATTGTTCTTGCTAATTGGCAAGCCGACAGGCGCAGACAAAAGCTAGAACAGCTTAATGCAGGTAAGCAAGTTCACTAACTTGCTTACAATGCGAAAAGCAAACACACCGATTGATAAAGTAAACTTGCTGATTGCAAGCCTTGGCGAAGCTAGAAGTATAGTTACACTTATGTAATAAAAAAATCAAGCAGATTTTTTATTACCAAGTCGTTAGACGTAGGCAGAGGTGATGTTGCACTTATGCAGGTAAGCGAATGCTTACATGCGAATAGATGATACTCACTGATTGGCAAGCCGACAGGCGCTGACAGAAGCTAGAACAGCTTAATACAGGTCAGACACAGAACAATAAAAAAGCACCCTCTTCAAATAAAAGAGGATACTTCATTAAAGCTACTCTGCTTGTTCTTTTGGAATAAATACATTGAAAGTTGTTCCTTCTCCTAATTCACTTTCCACTTTAATTTCACCATGATGTACTTCGACAATATGCTTTACAATCGCAAGCCCCAATCCTGTTCCACCAGTATCTCTACTTCTATCCTTATCCACTCGATAAAAACGTTCAAATATTCGAGGTAGAGCTTCTTTACTAATTCCAATTCCTGTATCTTTCACCTGGAAACAAACATTTTCCCCACTATCTTTTATTGCCAGCGAGATAGTGCCTTTTTCCGGAGTATAGCTAATAGCATTTGTTAGTAAGTTTAACAATATTTGTTTAATCTTTTCTTCGTCTGCCTCGAAAATAAGTTCCTCGTCAGCATCAACTTGAATATCAATATTCTTCTGCTCCGCATGTGGATTGATAACTGGCAGAACCTCATCAAGCACAAACCCTACCTCAACAGGACCAACATTAATGTTTGATTCATCTTTTTCCAGTTTTGATAATATTAATAAATCATCGATCAAATACTGAATTCGTTTACTTTCGTCAAAAATGATCTGTAAAAATTGCTTTCGAGCCTCGGGGTCATTTTCTGCACCATCGAGTAATGTTTCTGCAAAACCTTTTATTGACGTAATTGGAGTTTTTAACTCATGAGACACGTTAGCAACAAAGTCTTTACGCATAACCTCAACGTTCTTAAACTCTGTAATGTCATAAATAACAAGTACTGCCCCTCTTAACATATTTCTTTCATTAAAAATGGGAGCTCCTACAATTTCTAAGTAAATTTTTTCATCATTTTTAGATAATGAAAATAAATGTTTAACATGTCTTTCATAAAGAAAAGTTTCTTGTACAGTATGATGAATTTGTTCATTTTCTAGCACATCATAATATAAATAACCAATATAATCATGTGGGGTTTTACCAAACATAGAGATAAATTTTCTATTCACTACATGTATGTAACCTTTCTCATCAATCAATACAAGTCCGCTCTCGGAATTTTCAATAACAGTAGATAATTGTTCTGCTTGAATTTGTTCCGAAATTGTAAGTTCACTTAAACTTCTGGCAAGTGAGTTAATTTTTGTGCTTAATTCTCCAATTGAACCTGTCATGGGTTGATGAATTCTTGAATGATAATTTCCTTTTAAAAGCTTGTCCATCGTTTCCGTAACTTTGTCAATCGGCTTAACATATCTATCAAAAAAATGAAACAAAAGCAATAATAATACGATAAATTGAATTACTAATACAGCTAACAAAACATACAAATTAGTAACTATTTGAAACAAAGCTACCCCGGAAATAATTAAAATTAATAATAAAGTGAGTGTATAACCAATCACTTTTTTTGACAACATTTTGTTCATGTTGGATCCTCCAATTTATAGCCAAACCCGCGAACAGTTTTAATATATGTTGGATTTTTGGAATCAGTTTCAAATTTATCACGTAAATGACTAACTTGAACGTCCACAATCCGTGTATCACCCACAAAATCATACTCCCAAACTGAGCTAAGAAGTTGCTCCCTTGAAAGAATCTGTCCTTTATGTTGAATTAAGTAAACGAGCAGTTCAAATTCCTTTCTCGTTAATTCCAGAGGATCTCCTTTAAAAAAGGCCTCGAATCTATCTGGATGGACTTTTATATCACCAACTTCAAGTACGAGTGGTGCTACATTTTCAGATCTTTGTTCAGTTCTTCTAAGAATTGCATTGATCCTAGCAATAAGCTCTTTGGGAATAAATGGTTTTGTTAAATAATCATCGGCACCCATTTCAAGCCCATAAATTTTATCATATTCATCATCTTTAGCAGTTAGCATAAGTATCGGAATGTAATTATTATTTTTTCGGATCGTTTTACAAACTTCCATACCATCCATCTTCGGAAGCATTAAATCTAATACAATTAAATCAAATGTTGACTTCTCTATTTTTTTAATTGCATCTTCTCCATTATAAACGACATCTGTAAGGAAACCTGCTTTTTCTAAATTATATTTTATTAATGTAACAATAGATGGCTCATCTTCTACAATTAATATTGTTCGCTCCACAAAATACCCTCTCTTCTATAGTTTTAGGTATATCTACTTCTATTTTACAATGAAGTTCGATAAAAGTGAAAAATATTTAAAAAAATATACAAATATTTTACAATCCAGTTTTAATATCTTGCTTTTAGATAATAATATAAACAATGTAAATTCCGGCATATTTTAACTACAACACTCTTATGTTAACTATGAAGATAAGATTTATCCAGCTAAATTAGGTTTTAACCAGCTAATTCAGGATTTAACCACGGGAAATAGAGTTTAACCACGAAATTTGAGAATTAACCACGGAGAGATGCTTTATCCAGCTAATTCGGAAATTAACCACGAAAAATAGAATTTAACCACGAAAAATAGAATTTAACCACGAGGATTTGCTTTATCCAGCCAATTCGGAATTTAACCACAAGAAATAGATTTTAACCACACAATTCCGGATTTAACCACGTACAAAATCGTAATCAAACAAACGAATCACATAACGCAACCCCTACTGAATCCCAGGAAATCGAGTAGAGGGGAAAATTAATTTTCCGCCCCTCTCACACCACCGTACATACGGTTCCGTATACGGCGGTTCAATTTATAT
>NZ_JBPPZG010000288.1:0-3834 GCF_051918545.1 Pseudogracilibacillus amylolyticus (SeqCode)
ATCAGAAGCAAGATCATACTTTTTTAACAAGTGAAAAATATCATTCAAGGAACCTTGCGATAAATCATCGGTTAAAGCCCTTTCTAATCCTTCTACTAAATTTTCAGGTAAAAATGTTCTTTGCTCCATAAACTTCTTTTTTAAATCATCGAGAGAATGATCAATATTACATGACCCCATAGCTAACAACCTCCCTGACTTATTCTTTCTCCATAATATCATATTTTAGTGGTGGAGAGAGAGCTCTTCGTTTTTAGATCCATATCATCGCTCTAATCCCGGCTAGTTCTAGATGAATTAAAAAAATTCCTAGTGAGTCATTCACTAGGATTTTCAGCTGATAAGACGAGAAAAAATGTTCTATTAATTCTAGAATACTAGCAACAACTACAAAAGTATAGTGGTCGGCTGACCATCTTCATTGTAGGGAGATGGTAGAATGACAACATTGGAAGCTCTAAGTCTAGTAGCTAATTTAGTTTATCAATAATAGCTGTACTTAGTTTTATAGTTACCGTCGTCATTTTCACAGAAAAAAAGAAGTAGTCGTCCTCACAACCTTGTTGACGATTACTTCTGTTTGTAATTTATAACTGGTCAGCCGCTTTTTATGAGGTCTGTAGTTGTCATTACTTAAACAATTGCTGCTTAAAGTACTTATTTCTAATTATAGTATAAAATGAAAAAATATACTGTCAATAAATACTTTTGCACCAATCCTTTATTCGAACCACATTAAGCTTCAAGTTTGGGGATCACACCTTGAAATATTTATTTAAATAATTTATTAATCTTTCGAAAAGTCCTTTTTGTTTTTCTAAAGGAACGAGAAATTTTTTTAATGTCAGATTTCATCTTCTTTGCTGATCGAGAATAATTTTTAATAGCCTTTTCAGAAGCTTTTAGAAGATCTGGATTTGTTGCAGATTTATAAGAAACTTTTTTTCTATTATAATTTCCATTACCATATGCTTTATGAATTATTTCGGATAACACTCTTCTTGATCCTAACTTAACCCCAACTTTTCTTGCCAAATTCTTAGCTTGAGATGTAAAATCGCTAGTAGTGATTACCTAAGCCTCATCTGCTTTATAAAAGCTCTTAGCAGCATAAACCTCTTGAATCGCGGAAACCCCAACTTTAGATTCAGCTTTATACCTTTTAGCTTGAATTACAATTTTTCTTTTATCTGGGGAAATTACAAATAAATCTGCACCATAATCACCAGACTGATTTGTTTTCTTAACACTATAATTCAATGTTGCAAACATACTCGCTAGATAATCCTCAAAATCAAAACCACCCGTTTTATCAACAAATGTTAATTCACTATCAAGATTAAAACCGTTTCCTAATAATGCAACATCCTCCCCCGTCCAAGTAATTAAATAATTATCCCAAAAAACTTCACATCCCTCTGCTTCTCAAATGATTGATTAACTAAGTGCATACATCTTCAATTTCACCCCACCCCCAACGCTTTAAACACCGCATCTATCGGATCGGAATAAAACACCGGCTGCACTTTCACTAATAAATCGGACGGTACTGTTTGTAAATCCGCTACAGATGCTGCTGGAATTAATACTTTTTTGGCACCAGCATCTACACATACTTGCAACACATCAGCAAACTCATCCACTTTTGAAATTGTACCACCTACTGTCATATTCCCTATAACTACCATACTTTCTTGCACGGGTTTTTCCATTGCTCCTGAACAAAGCCCAATTAACTGAGCCACTCCTAATTCTTCTGTTAAACCTATTCCTTGCAAATCACTAACATGCATTAAATAGTCTTTTGTTTTCGTACTAATCGAATTACTAACATTTTTACTATTTGCTGCAAAAAATCGGAATGCTGTATCTAAGCTTTCACGAGCCCCTCGATGGGATCCGACACCCGATTTATCATATTTTCCAGTTCCGCCTACCACTTGGTTTTCTAATTTATAGATTCCAATCATTCCTGAATCACTTTGACCTGCAACATATACATGACCAGGTTTGCCCATGCCTTCAGGGATTAGTTTTCCACCGCCTTGTTCAGGTACGGATACAAATTCTTCATCCATCGTTTCTTTATCTATGTAGGAAAACATGACATCATAAAATTCCATGCCACCTATTTTTTTCAATTGTTCTTTGACACGTCGGCGTCCCTCTAATGCATATGTAACAATTTCTTCTAAATCTTCTTTCGTAAATTCTCCATGTGGATAGATTAATTTAATCAATCCAGATACCGTTTTTCGAACAGCAATGGTATCACGCTGATTTAAATGGGTGCCTAACTTAAAGTATTTATCAATCGCATCCGTATACGACCGTTTCCTCATTTCTCTAAAATACTCAGCAATATAATCGACTATAAAACCATATCGATTCGTGAAGAAGTCTGGCCGCATCTTAGGGATTTCCCATCCAGGTAAATAGTAATGCATCCGATCAAAAAACGCAGAATCACTTGCCATTTCTTCCGGGAATGGAGCGAATAAATGAGACGTCTTCAGCAAAACATCGACACTTTGATTGATGTTTCCAACAAATACCATAGATGCACTTGCGTTCTTCTCTTCCTTACCACGTGCAAACGAACCCGATGCCATAAAGTCTTTCATAATCTGAATCCCGTCTTTATCTTTAAACCGGATCCCAGCCACTTCATCAAATGCCACACAATCCCACATACCTACCAGTCCAATTGTACGAGATGCCATATTATAAAAAAGATTAGCTACAGTCGTTTGACCACCTGAAACAAGAATGGAATTCGGAGAAAGCTCTTTATATACATGCGATTTTCCTGTACCTCGTGGACCCAATTCACACATATTAAAATTATTTTCCACTAATGGAACTAAACGTAATAACAAGTGCCATTTTACACGTTCCTCTAGCTGCGTTGGCTCCATTCCAATCGAGCGCATTAACACATCAATCCACTCATCTTTCGTAAACTGAGCACGCCCTTTAAAAATCTCATCCATATCCATGTTTGGCATTTGTATTGGTTGTAATGTGTTCACCGTAAATGGACTATGATGGCGTTCTTCTTCATCATAATAATAATCGATTTTAATCATGCACCAAATACCACCGACAAGTAATTTATCAAATTCATTCACATAATTGGCCGGTACTGGAACGCCCTTTAAACCTAAATTTGAAAATTCGGCTTCGTAGCGATCAAGATTTGGATTTAATTTAACCGTAATCTTATCAATGATTGAATATTGACCAAGCTCTCTAATCCGAGATTTAATTTTTTCCGCTTCATCTGGTCGAACAAAGTTTTCAGATAATATCTTTTTTACACGCTCAACACCTTCCGCCAAGCTATCTTCATCATCTGTAGCAGCATACATTCCTAGTAAATATTCAAGCACATAAACTGGAACATTCGCTCCTTCTTTAATCATCTTTGTTAAGTCTTTCCGAACGACACGTCCCGCGAAAACATCATTCAATTTTTTATCCAGCTGTCTAGTTATCTCGATTTGTTCCAAAGCCATTCCTCCTTCCGTTTAAAAATCAAAGTCACTGATAATTCCTAAATTGATTGTAAAAGTGACTTTTTCTACAATTACATCCGTTTCTATATCTTTGATAATAAGATAATATGTTTTGTTTCGATCATACTGCTTGTTCTTTAATGCAAATTGGATGGTAAACACACGTTCTTTCGGATTATCATTTGTTAAGTCTCCTATAATCGTTTCTTCATTTGAAAGAATTTCGTTTTTATCATCTGCCATATATACAACAACAGTTCTTGGAATCATTTTATCAGCAACTTTTTCATTTTGGAAAAACTGTAATGAAAAAATA
>NZ_JBPPZG010000289.1:0-3812 GCF_051918545.1 Pseudogracilibacillus amylolyticus (SeqCode)
AGCAAACAGTGCTTTTAATTTATCCGAACAAATGAAGCATTTTGTTGATTCCGTTCAACATTCTCAGTACGAGGGACAAGAAATCGCTACATCCTCAAAAAATGTATTAACATTAACAGCCGATGGTTCCGATTTAATGAAACAATCCGTTCATCAAATGGATAAAATTGATGCAATCGTGGCGGATGCAGTTGATAAAGTTCGCGGTCTAGATCAACAATCGGATCAGATTTCTCAATTAGTACAAGTAGTAAAAGATATTGCAGACCAAACAAATTTACTTGCATTAAATGCGGCAATTGAAGCAGCGCGTGCGGGAGAACATGGCCGAGGATTCGCCGTTGTAGCAGATGAAGTAAGAAAGTTAGCAGAACAAGTGACAAGCTCTGTTACAGAAATTACGAATATCGTACATAGTATTCAATCAGAAACAAATGAAGTCGTAACATCGTTAAATGAAGGTTATCAAGAAGTAAAAGAGGGTATTAGCCAGATCGAGAAAACTGGTGAAAGCTTTGATACAATTGATAATTCCATCTCAGGAATGGCCAAAAGTATTTCACAAGTTGCAAATAGATTAAAAGAAATAGCGGAAAATAGTGAACGAATGAACAATTTAATTGAAGATATTGCCGCTGTTTCTGAAGAAGCCGCGGCAGGTGTAGAACAATCTTCTGCATCTACTCAGCAAACATCTAGTTCAATGGATGAAATTTCTAAAAATGCCGATGAGCTTTCTGAACTGGCGGAACAGCTTAATCAGGAAATTTCCGTATTTAAATTAAAATAGAAAATATATATTATTTTATGAAAATTGTGTTGACAGTTAAAAATAGTCACGTTATAATTACATTTAAATTACATAACTTGAAGCAATGATTGGAAATAGTAAAAGGATAAGTAAGCTCTCAGGGAGCCAATGGTTAGTGAAAATTGGCAGTTATTTACCTTTGAACTCGTCCAAGAGCTATGCCGTGAACAACTTATTAGTAACGGACGTCGGTTTTCTACCGTTATATGGATAGATGGTGATCGCCATTGAAAATGAGCTGAATTAATATACGTATTAATTAACTAGAGTGGTACCGCGAGCAAATCCTCGTCTCTATCTTTATATAGAGACGGGGTTTTTTATTTTCAAAATAAAATTAACAAAAAGGAGTGCTTCAAATTGTCAAGAAAAATTTGGGTGTTTGATACAACTTTACGTGATGGAGAACAAGTTCCAGGAGCGAAACTAAATTTATATGAAAAACTAGAAGTTGCCGAGCAGTTAAAACGTCTGCAAGTTGATATTATAGAAGCTGGGTTTCCTGCATCATCTGAAGGTGATTTTAATGCCGTGAAAGAAATTGCAATGAAGGTTGGAAACACGGATGATATTATGATTACTGCTTTAGCAAGAGCAGTTAAAGCAGATATCGACTCTGTTTACCATAGTGTAAAGCATGCGGAAAGACCAATGATTCATATGGTACTAGGTACGTCAGATATTCATGTGGAAAAGAAATTCAGTAAATCAAAGGATCAAATTTTAGATATTGGAGTGGAGGCAGTAAAATATGCAAAAACGCTCCTTCCAGAAATTCAATATTCTACAGAAGATGCTTCTCGATCTGATTTTGAGTACTTATGGTCTACAATTGAAGCTGTCGTAAAAGCAGGAGCTACAATGATTAATGTTCCCGATACGGTAGGTTTTGCGGAACCCGAAGAATTTGGTGAGTTAGTTTATAAATTAAATGACCGCTTGAAGAATCTAAATGATCAAGTATTACTAAGCGTTCACTGTCATAATGATCTTGGAATGGCAACTGCCAATACACTTGCGGCAATTAAAAATGGTGCAGATAAAGTTGAATGTACCATTAATGGTATTGGTGAACGAGCAGGTAATGCAGCCCTAGAAGAAGTAGTAATGGCAATTAATACACGATCTGATGTTTTCAAAGATGTCCATACAAACATAAATACAAAAGAAATCATGAATACATCTCGTCTTGTCAGTAGTTTAATGGGATTAGAAGTCCAGGTAAATAAAGCAATTACAGGAGATAATGCATTTGCTCACTCTTCAGGAATCCACCAAGACGGACTACTTAAGTCAAGAGATGCCTATGAAATTATTAATCCTATAGACGTTGGGTTAGACGATATGGAGCTTGTTTTAACAGCTCGATCAGGACGTCATGCAGTTAAAGATACATTAAATAAACTTGGTTTCGTTGATTTAACAGCCGAACAATTCGAAGCAGTTTTTGCCGATTTCCTATCGCTGGCTGATCAGAAAAAAGAAATATACAATCATGATCTATATGTAATTGTGAAGAACTACTTTGCTAAACAGGAGATTGAAAAGAAAGACATCGAAGACTACGCAAATAACTTCTATGAATTAGAAGATCTACAGGTTGTAAGTAATACAATCTTCCCTTCCGCTAGCGTCAAAGTGAAAAAAGGTGAAGAAATATTACACGGAAGCGCTGTTGGAACAGGACCAATCGACGCACTATATACAGCAATCGTCGATATTGTTGATTTAGACATTCAGCTACTTGAGTATAAAATAAGCAGTGTTTCTCGCGGAAAAGAAGCGTTAGGAAAAGTAAAAGTGATTGTTGAGTTTAATGGAGAAAAATATAATGCAAATGCAGCAGATACTGATGTTATTAAGGCTAGTGCACAAGCATATATTAATGTGATTAATAATATTATTGTAGAGAATTTACTTCCGGTCTCTTAAAAGCCAGAAAGTTCGCTCTTTATCAAGTTCTTGATAGAGAGCGAACTTTATAATTCTTGTTTCCTTATTAACTCAAGAAAAGAGAATTTCAAATACTTGAAGAGATATTTTCTACACAACTTATAATAATATCTTTTCACGATGAACAATCGCTGATGAATTGGACGTACAAGTTTAACAAGACGCAGTTTCAGAAGATGGTACATCGTTATTATGGCGAGTAGTTGATACCTTGTTTGACAGAGATCACACTGTTACAGAATAAAATAAAGTTAAGTCATTCGAAATAAAGTTAGAACAACACTCATGACACGAGAATTATATGAATATGAAAAATATAATTAATAAAAAAACGGAGGTGGACACTTGGAAGGTAGAGTTATTCCCCATTTATATCTTTTGTTCGGGATAGTTATATTTATACTGAATGAGGGGGTTTTCATGTCAACTGGTTTTTATGGTTATCTATTTTATTATCTCTCTTATGCCATGATAATAATTAGCATTATAGTAATAATGACTAACTTGTTTAGGAAAAAAGATTAAAAACTGAGGGGTATACTAAAATATTGCACCCCTCAGTTTTTAACTTAGTCTTAATTTATTATTAATTAATTTAAACATGCGTTTTAAGGATGCATTGTGAATACAGTTCATTATCGCGTCAATCGGGCGAAGGAATTACTGGAAATGGATTTAAGTCGATCCGGAAATGATATTGCTTTAAGATTAGCTGCCTATACTTGGCTCTATAGCCAGCAAACTTCATGTGAATAAAAAAGTACAGCGTCTCGTTTCATTAGAAAGCTGTACTTTTTTATTTTAATGAAAGAATAATAATCCAATTGCAATTGGGAAGAAACTATAAATCAAGATAATGACGCAAAAGCCCATAATATCTCTTACTTTAAGTCCTGCAATAGCTAGTAGCGGCAATGTCCAAAATGGCTGAATCATATTTGTCCACGCATCTCCCCAAGCAACCGCCATTGCTGTTTTTGCATTATCTACTCCCAATTCCATTCCGGCAGGGATCATAATAGGTCCCTGTACGGCCCATTGCCCACCA
>NZ_JBPPZG010000290.1:0-3803 GCF_051918545.1 Pseudogracilibacillus amylolyticus (SeqCode)
TAGACACATAAATAGGATATCGATAATATGTAACTGAGCAATTCGGGATGAGGTTGCTGCACTTCTGAATGTAGCTTCCCTGGAAGAAGATGTATGCAATTTAATATCTGCTAACTGATTTACGGGCGAGCTCCCATATCTTGTAATAGTTATTACTTGGACATTTTTGCTTTTTGCTAGTTCTAATAACTTAACTACTTCTTGTGTTGAACCTGAAAAAGAAATACCAATAACTACATCCTTCTCTCCTTTGGTAGCAATAGCAGTTGCCGCCATATGCAGATCAGCGTAAAATGTAACATGTTTATCAATGCGTGTGAATTTTTGCTCAGCATCTATTGCAGCAATGGTTGAAGCACCAAAACCAACGAGCGTAATTGATTTTGCTTCACTTAAAACCTTTACAGCCTTATGTATTTCAGACACACTTAAAATATCTGTTGTTTCTCTTAATGTTTGCATTGCATTTGACGTAACTTTATCAATGATATCACGATAATTTTCATGTGGTTCGATATCCCGGTAACCTGATTCAGATGAATTGGTTTGAAGATCACCAGCAACTCTGATTTTAAGTTCTTGAAATCCTGAAAAACCAAGTGATTTACAGAGCCGCATCACTGCTGCGCTGCTCGTTTGACTTCTTTCACCAAGTGTCATCGCCGTTTGAAGAATAGCTTCCTCAGGTTTTTCTAAAATATATTCCGCAATTTTTTTCTCGGAAGGAGGTAGGCTATTGACGACTTCTTTTAATGCAATTAATCCACCTTTTATATGTGACATATAATCACCTTTCTCTTATTTTATCGTTTTTATATTTTTAAGTACTTCTTCGTTTACCGTTATTCCCTTATTTTTAAGTGCTCCTATTACGGATCCGTAAACTGGTGGAACTTCTGGCAAACAGACAGAGATATTGTTACTGTTTTCCAACTTCCTTTTTATTAATAAAGGTAAAATCTCTTTTTCACTAAACACTCCACCTGCAAGAATAACTGGTGTAACTTCTTGTTGGCTGAATAGTTCTTTATTTACAGTCATCACATTAGCTGTTAGTTGTTCGGCAACATCATGTACAATTTTAACCGCAACTCTATCTTCATTTTTATAAGCCTTAAATACATATATGGAAAGAGGAGCGATTTCCTTTTTGGGAACGCTTGATTTATAAATTTTCTCAATCATTTCTCTTCCATTCTTTACGTTAAAATGGGATAAAAGTAGATCTTTTAGTTCTGTTTTTTCATTCCGTTTCTCCTCAAATTCTAATACGGAAACAATCGCTCTTCTGCCTAAATCATAACCGCTTCCCTCATCACCAAAAAGATACCCCCATCCTCCTAGTCGTAATTCAAAACCTTTAGCATTTATTCCGTACGTGATCGAACCCGTACCTGCGATTTGAACAATTCCGGGTTTACCATATGTCCCAGAAAATAATGCATTCATTGTATCTGATACAATTTCAAAAGGTACAGATATTTTTAATATTTCTTTAAAAATGGAGGAAACTATCAGCTTTTGCTTTGAAGTACCAACTCCAGACATCCCTGCATAAATATATGTTACTTGACGATAGGCTTCCGGCGCTTGTTCTTTTAACAGGTCAAATATTCTTTTAATATTTGTTGTTAACTCTTTTTGGTTAAGTGTGTTGGGGTTTGTTGTTCCCCCGGTCGCTTCAGTAATTATTTTTCCTGTTTGATCAGCAATAACAGCTACTGTTTTCGTCCCGCCTCCATCTAAACCAATGACATATTCCATCATTATCATCCTTCGTTTCGCGATATGTTGAATTATATACTAAAAATTATGAAAAATGCTAGCTCATTGATTCATTTCCCCTTTATGACTTTTGAACTAGTGAGTTTTCACTAAAAAAGTGAATGATTGTTCATTCTTTTATTGTATTTGATTTTTAAGATGGTATAATTGTCTGAAAACAAGGACTTTTTAAGGGGGTTAATTATTTTGTTAAAAACTGTAACTTTAAGAGAGCAAGACATTCGTCGTAAGAACTTTATCATGTTAATTGCATTTTCTATAGCTATATTCGGAGCACTGCTAGTAACGATTATAAATAAAGAATTTGATAAGAGTCTATTTTATGGAACTGCACTTATTATTTATATTGCGAATTACTTTTTTATTATACACATACTTAAAAAAATTGACTGGTTCCCATATTTCATGATTTTTATTGGCTATACAGCAATGATCGGTTATATTGCCGTCTATGGCGGTGGGCTCCATACGCTAGGTATTTTCTTTTTTTTACTTTTTATTTCTACCGCTCATTTTATTACCCCAGTTTTCATTCTAAGTTATATAGTTGGAATCATTGGATTATCGATTACCTATCAGTTTCCTGAAGCTTCACAAGCGGCAGTGATACAAAGTAATTTCCTATCATTTTTAGTAGCCTATCTATTAAGTGGCATCGTTTCGTTGATTGTTATCCGGCTTAATAAAGAACAGTTTAGTCAAATCGAAACTTTACTAAAAAATAGCGAAAAAGATGCTGCTGAAAAGAAAAGGCAACATGCTTTACTTGAGGCTAATGTTAACACGATGATCACTCACATTACAAATGTGAATAATCGCCTCCAAAACAATGTAAAAGCACAAAATGAACTATCTGATGTCATTTCCGAAATCGCTAGTGGAAGTACAGAGCAAAGTGACCAAATTGTAACAATTTCAGAAAATGCCCACAGTACGTCTGAACAAATAAATGTCATGCTGACTGAACTTCAACGACTTAAAAAAGAATTTGAAAATTCAAAAGGGATTGCAACGAAGGGAAACGTCTTATCTCACGAGTTATCGACTAATATGGGCAATATATTCAAACATATACAAGAGTTAAGTGCTACATTCCAATCGTTAACAGGTAATATTAAGGAGACAAGTAAATTTTTAAAAGACATTGTCGCTGTAAGTGATCAGACAAATCTGCTTGCCTTAAATGCTTCCATTGAAGCGGCACGAGCAGGTGATGCCGGAAAAGGTTTTGCAGTTGTCGCAAATGAAATTCGAATTCTAGCCGAACAAACGAATGAATTTGTTGATAAAATAACGATTAACATTAATGAATTGAATGAAACAAATAATGCTGCACTAAAGCAAATGAATTTTAATTTGGAAAATGTAACTAGTCATATGGATGATACGAAGCAAGTGAATGATGCCTTTAACCAAATCACACAAGATATAGAAAAATTAAATCACCAATTTACAAGTTTTGAAGATTTAGCAAATGATGTAGAAGATAACGCTTCTCATATTAGAATATCTACAACAGATTTATCAGCTATTATTGAAGAAGCTTCAGCAAGCTTGGAAGAAATGAGTGCCACAATTGATAGTCTAAACAAAGAGAGTCATCAGATTGGCGAGGCTATGAAAAACACCGAGAAAATAGCAATGAGTTTATAATAAATTGGAGCCATTTTTAAACTGGGAACTTTGATCCGGATAAAAATTCACCATTAATCAAACGTTTGATTAATGGTCTTTCCTTTTTCAATCATTTGACCGATTGCTCTTCTCTTAATCAGAAAGCAAAGTTAATTCTTGTAATATTCACTAAATATATGTTATTTTCGTGACAGGACTACTTTATGAGGGGGTTACATATGAACAAAAATGTTTTTCTTATCGCCATGGTAACAGTAATCGGCTGGGCATCCGGTTTTGCGGCTATCCGGGCCAGTTTACAAGGAGGTTTTTCCCCAGGTCATTTAATGTTATTCAGGTTCTTACTTGCTTCCGCTTTATTCCTTCTCTATGCACTTTATCCT
>NZ_JBPPZG010000291.1:0-3768 GCF_051918545.1 Pseudogracilibacillus amylolyticus (SeqCode)
CCATTATTATATGCACGTGCAATAACTTCTTCTACGTCTTCTTTAAATTGTCTTGCATTCAAATGAACATGTGTATCAAATAACATCATCGTACCTCCAAATAAGAGAAAAGGTCGTCCTCTTTATTCGAGTTCGACCTTTCTAAATTATTTTACTACGGAACCGTTCGGTAAAGACGCTTCAACGGTAGCTAAGGATAAGTTTCCTTTTTCATCTTCCCCGGATAAAATCATACCTTCTGACATTTCTCCACGTAATTTAACTGGTTTTAAATTTGTAATACATATTACCTTTTTACCTACCAAGTCCTCTGGTTGGTAATATTCGGCAATTCCAGAAATAATTTGCCGCTTCTCAGATCCAATATCAACTTGCATTTTCAGTAATTTATCTGCATTCTTCATTTTTTCCGCTTTTAATACTTCTGCAACACGGAAATCCAATTTCATAAAATCATCGTAGAGAACTTCATCTTTTTGTTCAACTTTTTCTTCTTTAACCACAGGAGATTTCATCATACTTTTAATTGTAGCAATCTCTTCTTCCATGTCTAAACGCGGGAAAATAGGATTGCCTTTTTCCGTTTTAATTCCAGCTTGAATACTTCCAACTTCATAAATACTATCCCATTCTTGCAATGAAGCATCTTTAATCCCTAACTGTTTAAAGATTTCTTTTGGTGCCTCCGTTAAGAATGGCCGTAACATGACCGCAGTAATTCGAAGCGATTCTACCAAATGAGCCATTACATTTCCAAGGCGATTTCTTTTTTCGTCATCTTTTGCCAAATTCCAAGGCTCTGTTTCATCAATATATTTATTCGTTCTGCTTATAAGCTGCCAAATGGAAGATAATGCAACAGAAAATTGCATTTTTTCCATTGCCATTTCTACCTTTTTAACTGTATCTTGAATAACTTGTTCTAAATCCTCATCTTCTTTATTTTCGGCAAGTACAAATTCAGGCACTTCCCCATCAAAATAACGGCCAATCATCGCTACGGTACGATTAAGTAGATTCCCTAAGTCATTTGCTAAATCATAATTTACTCTTTCGACAAATCCCTCAGGTGTAAAAACACCATCAGAACCAAATGGAACTTCACGAAGCAAATAATATCGTAGCGCATCTAGCCCAAAGCGGTCTATTAAAGGAATAGGATCAATAACATTTCCTTTTGACTTAGACATTTTACCGTCTTTCATTAATATCCAACCATGAGCAAACACTTTCTTTGGTAAAGGAAGATCTAAAGCCATTAAAATAATCGGCCAATAAATGGTGTGAAAACGCACAATTTCTTTCGCCATAATATGCACATCGGCAGGCCAGTACTTTTTAAACTTCTCCTCATTTTCAGTACCGTAACCTAACGCTGTAATATAATTTGTTAACGCATCAATCCATACATAAATAACATGTTTTGGATTTCCTGGCACTTTAATTCCCCAATCAAACGTTGTACGAGATACAGCTAAATCTTCTAACCCAGGTTTAATAAAATTATTTAACATTTCATTTTTTCTGCTTTCAGGTTGGATAAACTCAGGATTTTCTTCATAATATTGAACAAGTCTATCTGCATATTTACTCATTTTAAAGAAGTAGGATTCTTCTTTTACTTTTTCTACTTTTTTACCACAATCTGGACAGTGGCCTTCGTTTAATTGCAGATCTGTAAAGAAAGACTCACAAGAGACACAATACCAGCCTTCATATTCGTCTAAATAAATATCCCCTTGCTCTAATAATTGCGTAAAAATCTTTTCGACAATGACTTTATGTCTTTCTTCTGTCGTTCTAATAAAATCATCATTCGTTATTTTTAACTTTTTCCATAATGATTGAATCGTTTCAACTATTCCGTCTAAATATTCTTGTGGTTTTAACCCTTGCTCCTCAGCGGCTTTTTGAATTTTTTGTCCATGTTCATCTGTACCTGTCAGATACATAACTTCAAAGCCACGCATCCTTTTGTACCTGGCAATTGCATCCCCGGCAACAGTTGAATAAGCATGTCCAATGTGTAAATTCCCACTCGGATAATAAATAGGTGTCGTTATGTAAAACGTATTTTTTTCTGACATTTTTTATCTCCTCTTTTTTGAAACTTATCTAATCTAATCACCATAGGAAACATGCCTTCTGGCAAGCCCCTTTCTTAATAGTAAATAGTATAATCTATTGTATATACTTTTACTTTAAGATGAAAGTATATATAATTTATGCCACTTTTTTTATAGTCTATCCAATTAATTAGTATACCATGAATTAATTGACTAATTTAGTCGAAACACTTACAATAATTGTAATTCTATTAATTCTTTATTGTTCAAATTTATTTACATTTTTTTGATAGATTGCTACAATAATGATGTGAAAAAATTGTTGAAATATACATTTTTATACATTCAATACTATAGTATAATAGAATAATATAGTTCTTATCAATTTATTTCGACTTAGACGAAAGGGGACCGTAATATAATTATGAAATCTACTGGAATGGTTAGGAAAGTTGATGAGCTTGGAAGAGTAGTTATTCCAATCGAGTTAAGGCGCTCATTAGGAATTAAAGAAAAAGACGCAATTGAAATATTCGTCGATGAAGATCAAATTGTATTAAAAAAATACGTTCCTAATATGGCTTGTCATATTACAGGTAAAAATACAAACGATAATATCGCTTTAGCGAAAGGAAAAATTGTACTTAGTCCAGAAGGTGCTAAAGCTTTAGTGGATGAAATACAACAAAGCTTTAACATAAATGAATAATGGTACTAGTATAAATCGATTGGCAAAAATAAAATAACGGATTTTTTCTTTTTTTGCGATAAAATAGATCGATACAATTTAGACGTACTTAAAACTTGCATCCCCAGTGATGCAAGTTTTTTACTTTTTCACGTGAATTATTTGATATACTTCTCTTCGTGATATACCTCTATCGACTGCCACTTGTTTCATTGCCGCTTTATGCGACATTTCAGTGGAAGCTTCATAATGTTTAACGTGATCTGGAATAGATAAGTTTTGCCACCATATAGAATCTTTTTCTTCTCCAGCGTCATTTCCTTCCACAACAATACAACATTCGCCTTTTATCTCATTGTTCTCAGCCCAACGTATAACGTCTTTCACATATCCTCTTATAATTTGCTCGTATATTTTCGTAATTTCCCGGGAAATAGAAATTTGTCGATTTCCTAGTAGTTTTACGATTGCCTGTAGTGTATCTTTTATCCGGTAAGGTGATTCATAAAATATGAGTGTAGCTTTCAAAGAACCTAATCGTTCCAATTCAGCTTCTTTCTCTTGTTTCTTTCTAGGTAAAAAACCATAAAATAAAAATTCATCTGTCGAAAGACCAGAACCAACTAATGCACATAATGCTGCATTTGCTCCCGGCAAAACTACTACTTGCATTTCCTGCTTGATTACTTCCTGTACAAGTTCTGACCCAGGATCTGAAATAGCTGGCATGCCGGCATCACTGACTATAGCAATATTCTTACCTTGCTTAAGACGTTCTATAAGTTGTTCAATTCTTTCTTTTTTACTATGTTCATGGTAACTAAGTAGCCTATTCTTAATCTCAAAATGATTCAAGAGTTTCTGGGTATGCCTTGTGTCCTCCGCTGCAATAATATCCACTTCTTTTAACGTCTTTATTGCTCGAAAAGTCATATCTTCCAAATTTCCAATCGGAGTTGGGACGACATAAAGAGTCCCGGTTTCCTTCTCTTCATAACTTACTTGTACATTCAT
>NZ_JBPPZG010000292.1:0-3754 GCF_051918545.1 Pseudogracilibacillus amylolyticus (SeqCode)
AGAAACATTTAGAAAATAAAACAAGCTAAAAAAGTTGATCATGCGTTACCTTAAACGGTAGTGATTCTGTTTTTGGGACATGCGAGATCGCTTTGCGTTACCTTAATTGTTGTTGAGGCACGTTCTCGGGTACGCGAGATCGCCTTGCGTTACCTTAAACGGTGGTGATTCTGTTTTTGGGGCACGTAAGATCGCCTTGCGTTACCTTAAACGGTGGTGATTCTGTTTTTGGGGCATGCGAGATCGCCTTGCGTTACCCTAGCTGACGGCTGTACACCTTTTGGGGCACGGGAGATTTTTCCTCTTTAGGTTCCTCCTTCGTAAGTTACTTCTTGTTTATATTTTTTTATTGATCATTTTTCCTTTCCCTGTCAATGCTGCCTTTTCTCCTGCACTAATATATAATAATTCTCTTTCTTTTTCTTTCAATATATCATAAAATGTCTTTTCGTCATCAAATTCACGATTAATTTTATAAAAATTTACTCGATGAGGTGCATCAATATAATGAGGACTTCTACTTTCCTTGATTATACGACGTTGATAATCGTTATACGTATAATGTGTAATTGGTAAGATGTATCCCATTTTAATCCCCTCCTATCTACTCTATACCCTTTTTCTCACTTTCTTATGCCTATTTTCTTAAAAATTATTTTTTGTTTTAGATCGGGCTTTTACTTCGATAAAATAAAGAATGCTTGATAAATGCCTACACACCCCACCCATTTACACATATTCTATTAATGACTTCAATAAGTCAGTATGTAAATAGAAAGGAGACATTTTCATGGGTTGTGGAGAAGGCCATAGAACGGGAAGCTGTGTATGCGATGTCCTAAGGGATATTGCACGCGCTCAAAGAGATATTACAGAACTTGAGTGTGACACGAGTTGTGAAAAGTCAATTAGTGATCTATTAGGTGAAACGGAAGTTCGCAACGGATTGGACACTGTTCCTGTGTTGTTATATTGTCAAGATGGATGTAAACCATTTAAAGGCTTTGGGGCTCATCCAAGAAATATCGGAAAAATCAAGTCTAGTTTCTTCTTCAGAGTAAAAAGCGTTACAAAAGATTGCTGTGCAGTACTTGAATTATTAAGAGATCCAAACGACTCAGATCCAAATCCACACAATCCTGTTGAACAACACACCAAACATTTAAGAACGACTGGAATTTGCATTACTGTAGACGTAAAGTGCTTCTGCCACGTTACTTGCTTACCAGCAATTTCAGCATTTTAATGGAAATAAAAAAGGCACCATCGAGCAAAAAGTTCGATGGTGCCTTTTTAAAATCCGATTAAAAGAATATCTTTTATGTCACTCTTGTTGATTTCTGTAGTACCACGACCAATAACTCGCATTGTTACTGAATCGCCTTCATCAGCAATCAAAACTCCCCGATATTCTTTTTCTTCCGTAATCACTTCACATCGAATTCGTGGTACTTCACTCGGCAGATTAACTAAATAATCAATTTTCCCATCCATATTTAGCCCTTTAAAAGAACTGTCATTACCGTATTCCCTTGTATTTTCCTCGGTTAGTTGTTCTTCCTTTTCTTCAGTTTGAACAGAAAGATCCCGACCAAAATAGCTGTCTTGCATATAGGCTCTAGGCTTTTGAAAATCTGGTTGGTCAATATACATTAATGGTTCAATGAAACGTTCACCTTTCATGAACACCGTGCCCCTTTCAAGTTCAGTCTCTAACCCATTATATGAGCCTATATATCGAAATGTGATTCATAATAAATACATTATTTTTTTAGAAAATCTGCTTATCACCAAACCTTTATTGCGGGGGGATAAGTTGCACTTACGAGTGATTGACGTAGCTGTACCGGCGCCTGAGATAAATGCTTTACGGTGGGATGAACGATAATTGCAAATGCAATTCGATGGGACGAGTAAGCACAGTCCCGGGACGCCCGAGCTCTTAGCCAGTGTTTATACTTATTTAATTGCCAAAAAAGAACTAGAGTTTATAACCCTAGTCCTTTTTTTATAATTATTCCATTACTTTTCTTTTTCTGAGAACTATTAATGAAGCACCTGCAATCAATGTAAGAGCTCCGATTAAAAGAATCGTATACATATTTGTCGCTGTGTTCGGTAATGATAAGCCAGTTCCGTCTTGTTTGTCAGCTACACTATCATCGCCATCTTCAACAGTAACTTTCACATCGCCAGAGCCGTTATCGTTATTCTTTCCGTCTCCGCCTGTTCCTGAATCACCATTGTTATTATTGTTTCCACCATTGCCATTGCTTCCATTATCGCCTTTGTTTCCACCATCGCCATTGTTTCCATTATCGCCTTTGTTTCCGCCATCGCCATTGTTTCCATTATCGTCTGGTTTTTCATTATCATCGTCGTCATCTCCAGGAGGAAGACCGATATCTGCATATTTTCCAACCTCAAATGGAACGTTTATTGTTTCAACGACTTCCTCTCCATCGCGGTATAAAGTTACTTTTACTTTCATACTTTTCAATTGATCAATAGAACTATTCGTAGATCCAACTGCTGTAAAGTAACCAGTGAATCCAGATGCACCTTTTAAATCACCAATATCAACCGTTGCAGTATTGCCATCCCAGTCTACTTTTACATTGCTACCGCCAGTATACTTAGGCTTTTCAATTTTAATTGCACTTGGAACATCAAATTCCATTTTCACCTTTTCAACGTCAGCGATATCAAGATTTTTCAATTCATACTTAAAGTTAAAGCCCATTTGTTTCCCTGTAATTCCTGGGTAATCAGGAATTATTTGTGCAATTGCATTAAAGTGCCATTCAATATCCATGTCTGAAAAGTCGACGTTAATATGGCCATCAAATTGACCAACTTCATTATAGCCTGCATCTAGAATTTTAAATACAGAAATTGTTTCTGATGTAACGATCGCATCTGAAACACCGACAACAGGGATGCGATACGTTAACTCGCCTTCTTTTCCTTGCTCTAATTTAGGAAGTTTTAAAGCTACTGCTCTCGCGTCCTTATAGTTCAATATTTCCACATTAGCCGGCATATTTTCATCATCTACAACTTCCACACTTTCAGGTAATTCGAAAGCTACATAAAGATCGTTCACACTATCATTTGTTTGATTTTCCGCTTGTACTTTCACATCAAGGAAATGATACTTTTTGTCCTTATCGTACGTAGTTTTTCCTGTGATAGACCCGCGTAAATCAATTTTTGGATTTTCCTCCATTACAGAAAATTCAATTTCTCTTTGACCATTTAGTTGGCCAATTTCTTCATAATTACCTGCATTAACATCAACATTCAATAAATACATATTAAGATGCGGATCATTGTCATTCTCTACACCAGTTAAGGCAATCTGCTTATCTACATATTCTGAACTAGATGATTTTACATCTGGAATCTTAACTGCTAAACCATTTTTTCCAGCAATTCTGATTGGGACAACACCACTAGGAGGTTCTTCTGCTACTTCAACCCCGTTTGGTAAAGTAAATGCTACCCACTTATTCTTAATTTCTTGAGTTGTATGGTAATTCATGATTCCAGCTTGTAAATCAAGTACGTAGTGTCCTTTGTTGAAATCGTAGGTAATATCGCCACTTGCTGTACCGAATACGTCATTTAAGTTTAAATCTTCTTCCTCTTCTTCGTCCTCGTCAGCTTCTTCCTCTACTGCTTCATCTTCTTCATTTACTTCTGAATCCGTTTCTTCATTCGGATCTTCTGTTTCATCTTCTTCTGTAGCGCT
>NZ_JBPPZG010000293.1:0-3731 GCF_051918545.1 Pseudogracilibacillus amylolyticus (SeqCode)
AATTGTTATTCATTTTTACAATCAGTTCAACTTCTGTTTTCCCTTTATTTAATTTTCGGGCGATTTTTTCTATAGGTACTCCTTGATGATAAAGGTTTAATATTTCACCGGTAGCAGATGTTTCTATTTTATCTTTAGGCTTTTCTGACATCTGAACAGGTAAATCAATAGGTTTATATATATCCCTACTTGTTGAAGCATACTCTTTCTTTATCGTTTCATTAGCTGTAGCTGTTTCCTCTTTAAATTGTTTTTGTAGTCGGTCATTTTCTAATTTTATTTCTTGAAGAAAGCTCGCTAATATTTGCTCAAGCTCTTTTTCATCCACCGTATTTCTTTTTTGTAATTGTTGATATAAATAATAGAGAGTTATAAAAAAAATAATGTGGAGAGTAAAACTAATAATTAATAATAAAGCAACCAAATGAATCCCTTCTATCCGCTATAATCAATGTTTGTTCCTAAATAAGGATGCTCAATCGATTGTTTCTCTGCTTTTTTCTTGCTTTTCTGTGGTCGTGGATTGTTTTGTTCATTTTTTTCATCATCCGAATCATTGTTATTACGAACTTGTTCATATTCATTTATTTTTCCACGCTTCACTATTTCTTCTTTAAGTTGTTGTTCTGTCAGTGTTTCCTGAAATTGTTGACCTTGTCGCATCATTTGCTCTTGCATTTTACCGGCATCCTGTGACCTTGGTATAGCAACTTGCATTTCAATTGACTTTAATCCCATACATATCCCATCCTTTACAGAGGTTACGTACTTAATATAGTGGACTATAATTGATTATTCAGGTAACTGAACATGGTTAATTAGAGGTGATAACAATATCATTTTTATCTAATTTAACATGAATATTCTCATGTTTTTTTGAAAATTTCCGTTCATATTTTCCAAACGATATAACGACATTTGGATACATAATCCCTTTTACTTTTAAACATGCTTGCTCATTATTTTCAAGTTGTAAATTTATACTAGCGATCTGTTCATTGATTAATTCTAAATGCTCTTTTGTTTTATTATACGAGTTCCTTAGTTTTAGTATCGTAATTTTTTGTTTAACACTTTCTTCTTTACTTTCTTTTAACTTCCTTTGTAAAAGCTGAAGTTTTTTTAAATTTTCATTTAAATTTGCTTTTTTAGTTTCTAATGACATTAGGTCTTCGGATTGTTTTTCCGTATTGAATAGTAGTTTTGTATAAGTATTCATTCGATTACCTATATCTTTTACTTTGATTAATTTCCCAGCCGTTAAATTTCCACCGATAATATTCCCTTTTTGGCAAATTATATTCTCTTCAGCTGTACATTCACTATGGAGTATTGAATTTTCTACAAATATACTATTTCCTGCGGTAACATTTCCTTGGTTAATATAACCGATTTGCACATCTTCCCCTGCCTGAATCGAACCAGTTTTTAAACCTGCTATTCCTTCAGAAACAAATACGGATCCTTCTGCGATAATCGTAGCAGCTTCTACTAAACCAAAAATTTTAATATCTCCGGCAGCTTTTATAGTAAAGCCTGTTGGTACATCACCACGTATGATAACGGAACCAACAAAATCAATGTTTCCCGTTTTCATCGATATATCTCCAAAAACTTCATAAACGGTATCAACGAAAATTAACTTCTCACGAAAACTAGCTTGACCCTCGGCATCAGCATAAAAAGATTGATCTTTCTTGTTAAAAATAACATTCTTCCCTGCTTTTATAAGCTTTGGTTTGCCTGGTTTAGCGGGAAGTTCTCTTCCTCGAACGGTCATCCCATTTTCCCCTTTAGTTGGCGGAATCAAGGTTGCTAGCTTTTCTCCTTTTTTAACGGTAGGTATGCGCATTACTTCGCGAAAATCCCATCCTTCCGATCGGTCAACATCGGTGGACATGTCCAATTTATTAATGACTTTTCCATCTTCTCCGCTTTTCTGCTCCTTTCCTCTTGCAATAACAATGGGAAAAATATCGGGAGATCTCGCTGTTAATATTTTATTTTTATTAACTTCATCAATGCCAAACAAAACATTATTCTTTTTCAAAAAAACATCTAAATCTTTTTCAGAGATAGTAAGTCGGTCTAAATGCTCTATGCTATCATGATTATAACGAATTTCTGCACACATTTCATTACTGGATATTTTTATTTGAAATAATTCGTTTAGATCTTTCATCTACACTCCTTCTCCTTTATTAAGCAGTTTATTCGAATAAGACTTGTTGTTTGGATAATATTTTTCTTAATTTAAAAATAGCTCGCTTATGAATTTGGGATATTCTTGATGTTGTTAAATTTAAAACGTGGCCGATTTCAGTGAGCGTCAACTCTTCTTGATAAAACAAGCTTATAACAAGTTGTTCGTTCTGGTTCAATTGTTTAATTTTTTCAGCCAATTCCTTTTTTTGTTCATCCTGTAAAATATGTTTATCAGGAGTAATTACATTATCATCTTCAAGTCGCAAGTTTAAATCAGAGGGGTCGTTTGTATCATTTGAATGATAAGAGGCGTCAATAGATAAAACATTGGCAAACATTGTGCTCATTACTACCTGCTCTATTTCCTCGCGATCTTTCCCTAGCGCTTCTGCTATATCCGCTGAATCAGGTGAACGCATTAGGCGCTGTTCAAGTTCTTGTGTTACTTTGTCAATTTTTTTGGACTGTTCGCGCAAGGTTCTTGGAAGCCAATCTTCTTTACGCAATCCGTCCATAATGGAGCCGCGAATTCTTATCGTTGCGTATGTATCAAATTTCAAGTTTCGATCTGGTTCAAATTTCTTTAATGCATCATACAACCCTAATAATCCTAAACTTTTCAGTTCATTTTTATCGTATGTATCAGGAATATGACTGCCAATTCTGTCTACGTGAAACTGAACTAAATACATATAATGACTAATTAATTCATTCGCTGCTTCTTCATCTTTTTTTTCAGTCCATTTTTTCCACAAATTTTTCACATATTGGGAGTCTTCTAACTTCATAATAGCTCCTCCCTTAATTATTTTTCATTATCAATTTCAACTTTCGTACCAATAAAACAAGTATTAGACTAAGCTTTAGAATACTTATTATAATTTCCTTGAAAGGCTTCCTTACGCTTTTTGTTACACCATAGCCTATCTTACAAAGTAGAAGGATACTGTTCAGTAGTGAAAATTTAAAACTAGTAACAGCTTCGTTGATTTCCGCCTCCGGGCAGTTCGCTTTCCGTGGGCACGGCTTCAGCCTCCTCGCGGAAGACCACCGCTGCGGGGTCTTCAGACACGTGCTTTTCCCACAGGAGTCGACTGCCCTCCGGCTCCAATCAACCATTGTGATAGCAGTATCAAACTGTATTAAACTGTGTAGAGCTGTTTACCAAACACACCCAGCGAAGGAAATACACGGAGACTCCTATGGGAGGATAGGCCTAGATGAGACTACGTCGGAGCGTAGCGACGAGTAGGCTCAACAGCTGCCCATGGAAAGCGCAGTGTATTTCCGTAGCGGTATTTTACGTCGTAACTTCGGTTAGATATTTACAAAGCAAATCAACCCAAGTTACTGCACAGTTTATGGATCATGCGTTAAAATAAATTTAAAACATCTCTTATATCTATCTGAAGGTCTGGGTATTTTACTGACTTTATTTAAGCATTAAACGGTAATTTTACTGTGCAGGTAAAGTACTTAAATATATTTTTCACCTTTGTTAACTGTACGAATTTTTAACTTTCCAG
>NZ_JBPPZG010000294.1:0-3671 GCF_051918545.1 Pseudogracilibacillus amylolyticus (SeqCode)
GTCCAAGAAGCAAAAGGGAATAAAATTAACCAAAAAGATCTGTCCATATCTACAATGTAGAAATCTTCATTAAATCTAATAATCTTGTATCTTCTATTTTTATACATATGTTCGACTTCTGCCTTCATAAGAGTTTCATCCATTTAATAGTCAATAATAACAACATGGACAAGGAATGTTACCTAGTGCTTAACGGCACGAAACTTTGCCTTTTTTATATTGTTCTAGATTCTTATTTGTCCAATTATGATATAATTTTAGATATCTTTCTTCGCCAGCATCAATATAGCCTTTAAATATCACTTCTTCGATGTTTTCATGATTAAAATAAAACATATTATTAGGCAATAAATCTTGTGGATAGAATCATCCAAAGTAAGCAAACAATAATTCTTCGTCATTCATTTTAATGATTGGCCTCTATTTATAATCATTATTTTACTTGTTCCTTCTTTTAGTAAACGATTGATCTAATAGGTAACGTGTAATTTCTCCTCCAGTTAATAATCTAAGTTCTCCTAATTTAGATTCAATGTACTATCTCCATATAAAGTAAGAATTCTATGTAAGAAAGAAACCTTTTATTTATCTATCAATTATTTCAATTTTCGCTCCCCCTACACGAATAACCTGGGTATTCCAAAGTAATGCAATCATTAGAAACAATGGAGTAAACATTAGTATAATAACGTTTCCCTCAGTCAAAATTAGAATACTCGCCATAAATACCGCTCCCCAAAAAAAGAGAAAAAAAATTACAAATATCAAGTAGTGTTGTGGTTTTTCTGGAGTTATTCTCAACTTTATGGCATTTAAACTTTCAATGTCTGCTTTTTTATTTAATTTTAGAAAAAGTCTTTTTTGAATATAGATCCTCATATAAACACATAAACTGAAAATAATAATTAGGATAAGTATTTTAATTCCTAACGTTATATGTAGGTTTAGCTGGGATAAAAGTGGCTTTAATAAATTGACAAAAAGGATCGAAATACCTCCTCCTAAAAGTGCAATTGAACCAGTACTCATTTGTTCACTTTTTGGCATTTGAATTTGTTTAAACTTTTTATTATCAATTTTGTATGCCTTGTGTGGAATAACCCAAAAAATAAAAGGAATTAAAAAAAACCAAAAAGATCGATCCATATCGATAATGTAAAAGTCTTCATTAAACCTTAAAATCTTGTATCTCATATTTTTATATACATGTTCGACTTCTGCCTTCATAAGAGTTTCACCCATTTAATAGCCAATAATAACAACATGGATAAGGAATGTTACCTATTGCTTAACGGCTCCGAAACTTTTCCTTTTTTATATTGATCTTGATTCTCAGTTGTCCAATTATAATATAATTTTTGATACCTTTCTTCGTCAGCATCGGTATAGCCTTCAAATATCACTTCATCAATGTTTTCGTGGTTAAAATAAAACACGTTATCGGGCAATAAACCTTGTGGATAGAAGCATCCGGAGTAATCAAACAATAATTCCTCATCATTCATTTTAATGATTGGCCCTCTATTTAAAATCATTATTTTACTTGTTCCTTCTTTTAAGTAAACGATTGATCCAATAGGTAACATCCTATTCATCCTTCCTCTGTAAGGTTATTTTTAGCATCAACTTTTATTTCAACCAGGCTTTATGCGAAAAAAACAATTAGAGACATATTGAAATTAATATCTATTTATCAAGTATTGTGACTTCAGCTGTGCCTACGGGAATAACTGTTGAATTCCAGATTAATCCCCAAATTATAATCAATGGGGTAAGCATTAAAATAATCATATTTCCTTCTATCCAAAATATACCACACCCGATAAAAGTAAATCCCCATATAAATAGATATCCTAAGAAATATATTAAACAGTATTTAGGCCTTTCTGGCTTTATTTTCAAATAAATTGGATGTAAAGTTTCAAAGTCAACTGTTCGATTTAGATTTTTAAACAGTCTATTATGAATATAAAGCCTTATGAAAATACTAAGTATAATAATGATAATAAGAAAGAGTATCTTTATTCCTAACACTATATGAAGGTTTAGCTCTGATAAAAGTGGCTTTAATAAATTGACAAAAAGGATCGAAATACCTCCTCCCAAAAGTGCTATTGAACCAGTGCTCATTTGTTCACTTTTAGGCATTTGGATAAGCTTATATGTTTCCTTGTCTATTTTGTATGCTTTATGATGCATAAACCAATAAACAAAGGGGAATAAAAATCCCCAAAAAGAGCGATCCATATCAAGGATATATAAATTTCCATTAAGTCTTAAAACCTTATATCTCATGTTTTTGTACACTTGTTCTACTTTACATTTCATTTTTAATCACCATAATATATATTTATTTAATATAGTGTAAAGGAAAAACTCCAATTATTACTGGATTTTCGATACCATGTTGTATAGCTTCACCAACAGAGTCTATCACGTATTGAAAACCTAGAAAATTAGTTTGGTATGCTCGTTCAGCCAAAATCGAGACTGAGATTCCTACAGCAGCAACTCCCACTATACCCCATCCTACGGGTGTTGAACCTAACCCTACAAGCGCACTTGCCCCAAGTCCTGCACCCGCAACCGTAGCATTATGAGCAATTGCTACTCCGACTGTTTTATCTTCATTGGCCAAATCATCATGCATTCCTATTGCAAACCCTGCTGCGGAAAGACTGCCCCCGAGAGCTGTTCCAACACGTGTTAAGTTATTTCCTTGCCTAATAAAAAATTTTCCGGTTTTATCAAAAAACTTATTAATATTGTTCAAAAGATCTTTATCAATAAAGTTTTTAGCTATAGGAAAATCCTTAAACCGAAATTTTTTCAAATATTGACCAGCTTTTAGTATCTGTTGAAAAAGGATTAAGTGAAGTTACTAGTAGGAAGGCGTGGAATGCTTATACTTTTGATTCTTCAAACCTAGAATGGGCAAAAGAGCTTGACGCTAAAACGTTTTATGCCAAAATTGTAGAGACAATTTCTCTTGAAAATAAGTTAAATGAAAAAGAAAACTAAACTTTCTTCCATGGTTGCACCTTCTCGCTCATCATTTCTTAAGAAAACTATCTCCTAATATTTGATCTGTTGCTTCAAATTCACTCGCTACAGTTTGAATTTGATCTATATCTTGCTTTAAAGCTAAAGCAAACTCATTCACAATTGACTTTTGAACTTCAATTACTTCTTTTGCTCGCGCGTTGGCCCTTATTGTTGTCTGCTCTGCATAATTGATTTGATGTTTATGAATAGACTCTAGTGCATTTTCTAACTCCTTAGCAACACGTTGAGCAACCGATTGATTACTTAGAATTTCTTTCATAAACGATCCCTCTTTGAATTCCAATTTTACCCATTCATATATAAGTTTATCGAAATATTAGGTGTAAATCTATAGTGTGAAAGTTGTGTTTAAATAGAAGAAGGTTATATTTAAACAATATAGATAGTAAAAAAGGACTGTTAATAAATAAAGTAATTTATGAGAATTTCCTGCACCATCTCATATACAGGTTAGCACCCAAAAACTAAGGTTTTAATTCATAGTCAAAGTCTCTTTTAATTATAAATGGGCGTAATTTAAGTTTTTAAAGTTTTGTTTTGCTGGATTAATTATTCTCCACCCTCTTACACGGTGGCTGGGACCATCTTTTGAAGGTATTTCGTAC
>NZ_JBPPZG010000295.1:0-3635 GCF_051918545.1 Pseudogracilibacillus amylolyticus (SeqCode)
AAAGATTTTCATCAACGTTTTATATTTGCAGATAAGAAAGTATAAAACTTTCCTACTGCATGCTTTCGCCAAGGCTTGGTGATAAGCCAAGTTTTCTAATATTATAGTTAAAAATACATATTGTAAAAATAAAGACCGAATTGGAGGTCAAACCTTTGGGATTACATTTGATTAATATTGGGTTTGGGAATGTCGTTGCGGCAAATCGAATCATTTCGATCGTATCGCCGGAATCAGCACCAATAAAACGTATTGTTCAAGTAGCACGGGAAAATAACAATTTAATAGATGCTACATATGGTAGACGTACTAGAGCTGTTATCATTACTGATAGTTCTTATATTATTTTATCTGCGGTTCAGCCTGAAACAGTTGGACAACGAGTTCTTAATCATGATGAACTAGCTGAGGATTAATTAGGAGGAACAATTTTGTTTGATGAAAAAGGGATCTTGTTTATATTATCTGGACCGTCTGGAGTAGGAAAAGGTACAGTCAGGCAACGATTATTTGAACAGGAAACACATTTAAAATATTCTGTATCGGCAACTACTAGACAAAAAAGGCCTGGTGAAAAAGAAGGCATAGACTATTTTTACAAAACAAAAGAAGCTTTTGAAAAAATGATTCAAGAAAAGAAGCTTTTAGAATATGCGAAATATGTTAATAATTATTACGGTACTCCTCGAGAATATGTAGAAGAGCAACTGGAACTAGGAAATGATGTGTTTTTAGAAATTGAAGTTCAAGGTGCCCTGCAAGTAAAGAAGAACTTTCCTGAAGGAGTGTTTATTTTTCTTTTCCCTCCAAGTCTTGAAGAGTTGAAAAACAGGATCGTAAGTAGAGGAACAGAGTCCAGTGAATTAGTCATTAATCGTCTTAAAGAAGCGAAAAAGGAAATTGATATGATGAGTGAGTACGATTACGTTGTTGTCAATGACGACATTGATTTAGCTGTATCAAAAGTAAAATCAATTATTGTTAGCGAACATTGTAAAAGAGAACGAATTGAAAAACAATATAAAAAAATTTTGGAGGATGACACGGATGCTTGAACCATCAATTGACAGTTTGCAAGAAAAAATTAATTCTAAATATACGTTAGTTACTGTATCAGCAAGAAGAGCAAGGGAATTACAAAATGAAAGTAATCCCTTAGTAGAAAACCCTAAATCGTTAACGTATGTAGGAATTGCGCTTGAAGAAATTTATAATGATAAATTATACGTGAAAGAAACAGAATAACGTTAATAACCCTTGCTAATTATTGCAAGGGTTTTTACCATATAAATAGATTATTTCATAAGATGTATAAATAAAGAGGTGCTTCCATGTTACAAAACAAAAAAATTTTACTTGGAGTTACAGGAGGAATTGCTGTATATAAAGCATGTGACCTAGTGAGTAAACTAACGCAGCAGGGGGCTGATGTTAGAGTAATGATGACCACAGGAGCAACAAAATTCGTTTCACCTTTAACGTTTCAAGCTTTATCTAGAAATGATGTATATACAGACACTTTTGATGAAAAAGACCCGAATAAAATTGCTCATATTGATGTCGCTGATTGGGCTGATATTGCAATTATTGCACCTGCAACCGCTAATATTATTAGCAAAATTGCTTATGGAATAGCGGATGATATGCTTACTACGACACTTTTAGCAACGAGAGCGGACATCTATATTGCCCCGGCAATGAATGTACATATGTACGAACATCCAGCAGTAATTGACAATATGAGAAAATTAGTAGATTGGGGTTATCACTTCATTGAACCTGGCGCAGGTTATTTGGCATGTGGTTATGTAGGAAAAGGTCGACTAGAAGAACCTCAAACGATTATAAAAGTAATTTCAGAACACCAGCAACATGCAAATTTATTAGAGGGAAAAAAAGTACTAATCTCTGCTGGACCAACACGGGAAGCAATTGACCCAGTAAGATTTTTTTCCAATCGTTCGTCCGGCAAGATGGGTTTTGCACTTGCTGAAGCAGCCGTAAAGTTTGGAGCAGAAGTAACCTTAGTTGCAGGTCCTGTTGCTGAACAAACGAAACACTCAAATATAAACCGAATAGACGTTGTTACTGCCGAAGAAATGTATCAAGCGATATGGAATCATTTTGAAGCTGCGGATATTGTGATTAAAGCCGCAGCAGTAGCAGATTATCGGCCAATCGTTACACATGATCAAAAAATGAAAAAACAGGCGGGAAACTTAATGATCGAAATGGAAAGAACAAAAGACATTTTGCAATCATTAGGTGATGAAAAATCACATCAATTTGTTGTTGGTTTTGCCGCTGAAACAACGACCCCTTTGGAATATGGTAAAGAAAAATTAAAGAAAAAACATTTAGACGCGATCATTATTAACAATGTTGCAGAAGAGGGGGCAGGTTTTGCAGTAGACACTAATATTGTTACTTACATGAATAAACAACTTGCCTCAGAAAACTTGCCACTAGCTTCAAAAGATGAGATAGCAGAACAAATAATTCATTTAATTGCTCGTGATTTAAAGGAAGAAGCGAAGTGAATATAGCAAAAGTTATTGTAGATGTTCCGTCAAGTGTTATTAACCAAACATTTGATTATTATATTCCCGAAAAATTTCAAGATATCTTGCAACCAGGCATGCGGGTCGTCATTCCATTTGGGCCTCGAAAAATTTCTGGTTTTGTTGTTCAAAGAATTAAAGAATCAAATTATGCTCATTTAAAAGAAATTATTGATGTTTTAGATGTAACACCTGTATTAACTGCTGAGCTGCTCAAGCTCGGAAAGTGGTTGGCGAATGAAACGGTATCTTTATATATTACAACATACCAGGCTATGCTTCCCCAAGTGTTGAAGTCGAAATATGAGAAAGAAGTTATTCGACTAACGGATATACCGTTAGTCGCGACACTTGAGGATGCATTTAAGAAAAAGGACATCCTCTCATATGAGGAAACAGTTCAGTTATTAGGAAGTTACCGACAATTACAGCATTATATTGAAAATGGAGATCTAGCTGTTCAATATGTCGTTACGTCAAAAGCTACGAAACAATATAAAATATATATTGTGCCTTCAGACGTAGATGTTTTAGCATCGGAACATAAAAATTTATCAAAACAAGCAACAAGACAAAGGGAAATCCTGAAGTTTTTTATCCAATATCCAAAACCGATTGAACAAAAGATGCTTTATGAGCAACTGAATATTAATAAAAATAATTTAAAACCTTTAATTGACAAGAACTTATTAACGATTAAAAAGGTTGAAGTATACCGTGATCCGTATGAAGAGAAATTCACAAAAACTGAAAATCTCATCTTAACAAAGGAACAAGAGCAGGCAATAATACCAATCAATGAAGCGGTTAAGACAGATATGCATAAAACATTTTTACTTCATGGAGTGACAGGTAGCGGTAAAACAGAAATTTATTTACAAGCAATTGAAAAAGTAATAGAAAAAGGGAAAGAAGCAATCGTGCTTGTGCCGGAAATTGCTTTAACTCCACAAATGGTTAAACGATTTAAAGGAAGATTCGGTTCCAATGTAGCTGTTCTTCATAGTGCTTTATCTGTTGGAGAAAAGTATGATGAATGGAGAAAAATCCAACGAAAAGAAGTGAAAGTAGTTG
>NZ_JBPPZG010000296.1:0-3590 GCF_051918545.1 Pseudogracilibacillus amylolyticus (SeqCode)
AAAAATAAACATTGGGATGTAAAGCTATATTCGATCCTTCGAGATGAATTTTTTCAAAATAACAAATAATTTTAGTTTAATTTTTATAAAAAATTAAACACTGTAACTAACTTATCACCGTTCGACCGATAGGATAGACTAACTATAATGAGGAATCTAGAAGTCTAATTCGACTACTTTTTAACGAGGAATTAGACTTTTAATCTTCAGTAAATGCGTCCGATTGCTTAAATATGGATCCATAAAAATGAATTATTTATCCTCGCCTATCTCCATTGCATCCATCATTTACACATAAACAGAAAAAGACCACACAATTAATAACATACTTACTAATCCCCACACCGTGGCTCCTACTATCCACCAAACAACGGGTTTAGTTGATGTCTGTTTGCCTTCCATACCGTCCTTGTTTTCTATTACTAAAGCAACTCTTTCCTCCATGCTTTTTTTCATTGACATAAGGACAAAAAATCCTACTACGATAAAACCAACCGTTATCCAAAGTAACAAATTCATTTTTAACATCCCATTTCTTATAATTTACTTTCTACCCCAGTTTTTCTAAATTATGTTGTAATTGAAACTTATTCTTTTATTCCGTTAAATGATCCGATTCAAGCGCAACGCTTCTTCCACAACTGCGTCCATTAACGGAATATTATTTATTCAAACATCTTTCTTTACAATTTCTTACGCTTAAATATTAACTCGTAGAAAGAGGGCAATCCATATTGCTGTGTTCCTGGTGCAAAAATTTGAACTAACTCCCACCCTTCTTTTTCGTGTTTATAAACAATTGAGTGATAATTCTCTTTTGGGGTGCGTTTAAAAGAGGATAAATCAATCTTCACAAATTTATGTTCATACACTAGGCCCACCTCCTTCCTTCCTAAATGGCCCGTTTGTTTAAGACTCATGGTATTAGTATCAAGACGACTGAATTAGCTTCCTGCTTATTGCAAAGAAGGTGCTTCCTATTTAAATTAATCAAACAATTCAATTTTTTAATGTCTCATTTAAAAATTGAACTGTTTGTTTCCACGAATCGTTTGCGGCTATCGCATTATCTTTTTTTGTTCCCCCAAAAATGATTCCCATATGAAATTGCGTGTTCCCTGTGATCTGGGGAAGGTTGGGAAGATGGCTAGGGAATGGAGCAAAATGTCCAGTATTCTCATAATAGATGAACTTATTCTGATTTTTATACTCGTGATTTTGTAAACGTCTTTCCATTTGTTTTGTGAAAAACACAGCAGGTTGGATATGGTCATCCTCTCCGGCAAAAAACATCATTGGTGCCTTAATATTTTCAATTATAATTGCGGTTTCCTTCAATTGTTGTTCATCTTGTATAGTACGGTTTAACACATCCAAGCCTGAATAAGGTTTTCCAAGAATCCAATGTTTAAAAAAGGAGAGTGTATCTTGTTTTGTGCGTTGTACTTGAAAATAAGGAAAGGGGACATTTTTATATGTCCACGCTGGTTTGTCCACCGGCTGCATGTTAACAAGCCCAGGAAAAACAACGGCACTCGGAGCAACAGCGATGACTGAATTGATGTTAGGAAAGTGGCTTGCATATAATAATGCGAGTTCGGATCCGCGTGAAAAGCCGATAATGCCGCTGCGTTCTTGATCTACTTGTGATAAGTTCTTCAAATATTGAAATGCATGGTCAACATACTCTAGCGGTATATTTACAATTCCTTTCGGTAAACCTTTTCGTCCGAAATAGGCTAGGGCTAACACAGCGTATCCTTCACTCGCAAGCATCGCAGCAGAGGATTCGTGTACTCCCGCATCTGATCCACCCAAAATAACAACAGCAGGTAATGAATGGCCATTTTCGAGATAGATAATGTTCCAATCATTGCATCATCATTTAATACTTTCTTAACAATGTTTTTTTGATAAAAAGTTCGTGTCACTTGTTCTGAAGCTAATAATTCATCATTATCATAAATCTTTATATTAATCACTAACGGATCCGGACTGTGTTTGATAAACATACGATTTTTCTTAGACCTCATCGACCAGAACAATCCTAGTACATCAATCCCTTTGTAGTCACCTTCTACCGGCGAGTGTAAATTTAAATCTATCAGACCGTTATTGTCAGATATATATGTTGCTTCGGAAATAAATGTCTCTTGGCGGTCGTCTTTTGTAGAAGCTTTAATAACGATTTGATGTGACGGTTCATTGGTATAGATTTGAAAAGTAATGGCTTCATCGGTTTTTGATTCCATTGGTGTAATGTTAATTTTTAAACGCTCATGAATTTGAGTCATCCTCATAATTCCCCCTAGATAATTGCGTTTATTCAACGAAATGGCTCAATTCTTGAATACTATTATGCCGCAAATGCGCCGTTCGCGGAGTATCCTTATTTCTAACTAAACGATGCTTCATCGTCCCATTGAACCGGGGTAACGATCCCATTCTCAAAATCACTTTTTAATATGCCATAACCAATGGAATCCAAGTATTCGTTTGATTCATTTTGCCAACATGCTCTATAGTGGGCTTCCTTCAGATAACCACATGAACGAAAAACCTTCCTCATCGCTATGTTATCTTCCCTAGTTTGCCCTTCAATACGAATGATTTTTGGATATGTATTAAATACATGGGCAGTAAGCCATCGAACTGCTTGTTTACCAATTCCGTTACCTCTGCTTTCCGTCTTTACCCGTAAATCAAACATAGCTGACTCATCCAACAAGTCATAAATTCTAATCAGTCCAACGTTTTTGTCCGTTAGTGAGTCACGTATCCAAAAGGTACGACATTCGTCGCTATGATAATCCCCCTCATCAATGGCAGAAGAGATTTTGTCTCTAGTAGGGGTAGGGTCTACGTAGAAATCCCATCTGTCAGATGTCAACCAGTCAATAAGTTTCGTTTTTTCCTCTTGCATAAAGGGAACGAAAGTAAGTCCCTCCGTCTTAATATCGGACATCCAATAACCTCCCTGTGTTTTTTTATTTTTCGTATTCGATAATATGCCCCGTTTGTTGAAGAGTTTACAATAAGTATAACATTCTCAGCACCAAAACTACGAAGTTTTAATTAGTATAATTATCCATAATATAAAGTGTGAAATGGTAAATAGTCTCTCATTAACTGCTACATTTACTGTCATTATTGGTAAAGAATATGTCACTTGCGATCTATTTCATTGGCAGTATTCAAACTTTAATGAGCATGTATTTAGAAAAGGTAAAAGTCCTGTAGGCGACCAGAAAACTACATATATGTCATACGCTAGACTAATGTGTTGTTCGTCTTTTAGAGTTGCTCGTTTTAGTTATGTTTTAGCCCACTTTGGTAAAAATAAAAAGCCAATGCCCCTTATTGAAGAATTGACTTTATTAATAAATTTTTTAGTTATTCGATGTGTCGGGGTATAATTTTTGTAAAAATTCCACCGACTGCTTAATTAACTTTTTTAGTATATCCACATCAATATCTGCTACTTTATTTATGTATACACAAGCTTTTCCGGCTTTATGTTTTCCAAAACTATCCAAAAGTTCTTCTCGTTTGGGATCACCCGTTGCAAAATACAAGCTGATTCTCGCTTT
>NZ_JBPPZG010000297.1:0-3586 GCF_051918545.1 Pseudogracilibacillus amylolyticus (SeqCode)
ATCATGTTTATGAATCATGATGAACAGCTAGCGAATAAGGTGAATGAGAAGCTTTTACAAGATGGAAACCATGAGATCATTTATCATAAAACGATTCCGACAGTGCCAATAAAGGTAGATACAGCTAGTTTGAATGGCATGATGGGCGAAATCATACAGGAATATACCATCATCTCTACTAAAACATTCAATGAAATGGCAGGACTGCAAGGGAGAAAAGATCATCTTTCACTGGAAGGCAATCATGCAGCTGTACTAGATGCAGACTATTATGAAGGATTATCACCAGAATACGTCGGTTCTAGCATTCCATTGCACGTAGATCATCTAGCAGAAGACATTACGTTTAAAAAATTGCTGAAATATAACGTTCTTAATTCCAAGACAGCAAATATTACTGTGGTGATAAGCGATGAGTTATTTTCTAAGTTGGAAAGAGAAACAGACCATGTAAACATGGAAGCTTACAAATTTACGAACGAAAATCAGGCCCAAGGAATAAATAAGGAAATTGAATCGATTCTAGCTGATGATGCAAGCTTTTCTAGCTTTTACAATGATTACGCGCTTGGAATGGAAGCAACAGGGTTACTGATCTTTATTGGTGCCTTCTTAGGATTAGTATTCATTGCTGCAACAGGGAGCATTATCTACTTTAAACAGTTGACAGAAGCAAATTCCGATAAAGAGCGTTATGTCATTTTACACAAAATCGGTGTGAACAAACAAGAAGTAAGAAAATCGATTGCGAAACAGGTATTCTTTATATTTGCTTTACCGCTAGTCGCAGGTATAGCTCATTCCGCGGTCGCTTTAACTGCCTTATCTAGGCTATTGCAAACAAACCTGGTTATTCCTGTATTCATATGTATAGGCATATATATTTTAATCTATGTGATCTATTACTTCTTAACAGTGCGTACCTACTACAAAATTGTAACAAAATAAAATAGGGTGAGGAGAGTATATAAATGAAAAAATCAATGATAGCGATTGGAATCGTATTGGTGATTTTAGTTGGTGGTGTCATTTTTCTACAAAATGTAAATCTTAATCGGGTTGGTGCTGATGAATATTTCACACAAATAAATGGAGAAGGAACAAAAACGGAGGACAAAATGAGTGATGGAGGCATTCATATACGTTATGAATATGAATTACCAGCTTATGATAAAGATGGCAACCAAAAAACACTCACATTTTCTGCCGATAAACAGCTTCGCGAAAATGCATATTTACTTCTGTTTGTGAAAAATGGAAAAGATGTTACATCGTATCAGGAAGTAAAGGCTGAAGAACTACCTAAAAAAGTCGCTGAAGTGTTGGAATAGCCATAATTAAGGAAGAACTCTTTTCAAAAAGGGTTCTTTTTTGGCATGTAGCTTAAGATTATTATCGGTCTTGGATTATTTCCTTTATAATAGAGAAAACAGCTATGGAGGTATTTTGGATGTCGGTCAGTAACAAAACCGTGTTAATTATCGATGATGAAGAAGATATTTTAAGACTTATTAAAACAGTTCTAATAAAAGAAGGAATCAATCATGTAGTGACGTCTACCACTGCGAAAGAAGGTTTTGCTGAATTCCAACGCACACAACCGGATCTTGTTTTATTAGACATTATGTTGCCAGATGGCGAAGGGTATGATGTATGTAAACAAATAAGACATATCTCGAATGTGCCGATTTTATTTTTATCAGCAAAAACAGAGGAAATTGATAAGATTTTAGGCTTTGCCATAGGCGGAGATGATTATATCACAAAGCCATTTAGTCCTAAGGAAGTTGCTTATCGAGTAAAAGCACAGTTGAGAAGGGCAGACTATATGCGGACGGATGTAATAACAGATTCCATTATAAAGGCTGGTCCCTTTGAATTAAACGAGCAAAAAGCGCAAATTTTAAAGAATGAGGAAATCATTGAATTAAAGCCAAAGGAACTTGGATTAATGAAGTATTTCCTCCAAAATATCAATAAGGTGATTAGTAAAGAAAGGCTTTATGATACAGTCTGGGGTGAAGACTATTTTGGCTCTGATAATACGGTAATGGTTCATATCCGGCGACTCCGAGAAAAAATCGAAACAGATCCCTCTCACCCAAAGTTTTTAATGACCGTAAAAGGCTTGGGCTATAAATTCACTGTAGAGGATGAATAGGTTGTGAAGTGGAAGCTGACTGGAAGATATATCCTTTCTATCGTCTTAGTCGTTACTCTCGTTGTTTTCATAAACATTTTTATTATGCTTGCTTTATTAATAGCCCAGTCTATCTTTGACATACCAATATTTCAAGGAAACAAAACAACTCCTGAAGATTTTGCAAGACAATTTCAAGAGAATATAACTGTAGTAAATCATGATGTGACGATTACCGAGTCAGGAAAAAAAGCGTTAATTGAAAAAAATGCCTGGATCCAAATTTTAGATGAAAATGGTAAGGTCATGTATAGCTATAGAACGCCTAAGGGTATTATGGAAAAATACACGCCAGCGGATATCGTTCAAACGTATAAATATCAGGAAATAGCGAACACAACGGTTTTTGTTGGTGGGAAAAAAGAAAAATCCATTGATTATAGTTATTTTATTGGGATAGAGAATCCCGGTTTAAATCGCTATGCTATTTCTTTTGATAATCGCGACATCTATCGAGTGGTAAAGGTTGTTGGCATTATTTTAGTAATAGACGTATTCATTGCCTTACTAATTGGCTATTTTTTTAGTAAACGACTGACACAACCCTTACATGCACTTATTTATGGGATCAAAAGATTGGCAAATAAAGATTATACTGTCCATTATGAGCCTAAAGGAGTTTATAAAGATGTCTTTCACAATGTCAACTTTCTATCCAATCAGTTAACAGCCAATGAAAAGGAAAGAAAGAAATTGGAGATAATGAGGGAAGATTGGATAGGAAATATCTCCCATGATATTAAAACACCACTAGCATCGATACAAGGATATGCTGAATTGATTAAAGATCAAGATTATCATTTTTCATTAGAAGAAATTAGGGAGTATGCTGAAATTATTGAACAAAAGTCATTATATATCAAAGAAGTAATGGAAGATTTAAATTTATCCACAAGATTGAAAAATAAAGCATTATCGTTAAATAAAAAAACGGTTAACCTTGTTGCTTTATTAAGAAATATTGTGATTGATATATTAAATGATCCTAAATATTCTAATCGTAATATTGTTTTCCATGTAAATCAAGAGAATATTCCTGTGGAAATAGATGAAATTCTCTTTCGAAGAGCCATCAATAATTTACTTTATAATGCAATGGTTCACAATGATGAAAATGTCCAAATAGATGTATTGGTAGAGAAACAAGAACGAACACATATAATGATAAAAGATGATGGAAAAGGCATAAGGAAAGAAGAACTCGAGAGAATTTTTGACCGTTACTATCGAGGAACAAACACTGGAGATGCACATAGAGGCTCTGGGCTAGGAATGGCGATTGCCAAAGATATCATTCAGGAACATAATGGAGAGCTTACCATTAACAGTGAGATTGGTCACGGGACAACGATTGATATTAAATTATAAAGCCCCCTAGTAAATGGC
>NZ_JBPPZG010000298.1:0-3568 GCF_051918545.1 Pseudogracilibacillus amylolyticus (SeqCode)
AGATATCTATTCCAGTTCTCACTCGAGCTGTATTGAAAATTGGAAGATTTACTATTTCCTGAACAGTAATAGCCATTTTCTTCACTCCCCTAGTTCATAAATATGTATACAGCAATATTTTGCATGCGCTCGCATTATTGTAATGCTTTTTATCTAATTATAAACTATAATACCATGCTTTAGAGCGCTAAGACTAGTTAGAAAATATATGTTCCATTAATTGGAGAAGAAAACTAGAAACAGTTGAGTTGTAGGTATGCTTACTCAGAGTATTTTAAAAAATAAATAGTAGAAGCCTATAAAACCGTTATCGATTTGAAACATGCTGAGTCGTTCTTCAAGATGTCGAGTCAACTCCAAACATGTCGAGTCGTTCTTCAAGATGTCGAGTCAATTCCAAACATGTCGAGTCATTCTTCAAGACGTCGAGTCAACTCCAAACATGTCGAGTCGTTCTTCAAGACATCGAGTCGATTCCGAACATGTTGAGTCGTTCCTCAAGACATCGAGTCGATTCCGAACATGTTGAGTCATTTCGCAATCATATATAAGTTGCCCTCTAGCTATCTAAGTTGATCATAACTTATGTCACAGTTTATGGAAATTGACCGTCACGTTTACAAAAATAAAAATCCGAACTTATTTGCATCAAAGTTCGGATCTCTATATGATTAAGACATTATTGCCGAGTTTGTAAGTGAAAATAGATTACTTTCCACTATTTACTTGGATCGCCTCGCCAGCAATTCCCGGTTTTGTCATTTCAAATGGATCTAAAATTTGATCCATGGCAACTTCAGATAAAATATTATCTCGTAAGATTATTTCACGTACAGATTTACCTGTTTCTATCGCCTCTTTGGCTACTTTAGTTGCTACTTTATAACCAACATGAGGGTTAAGTGCCGTAATAATTCCTACACTTCTGTCAACATAAGCTTTACATATATCAATATTTGCCTCAATTCCTTCAATACAATACTTACGGAATGTATCAAAAACTTGGTTCATCATGTGAAGAGACTGATGTAAATTAAATACAAGCACTGGCTCCATTACATTCAGTTCAAATTGTCCGGCTTCTGAAGCCATAGAAATAGTCTGATCATTACCTATTACTTGGAAAGCAACTTGGTTAACTACTTCGCAAATAACAGGATTTACTTTTCCAGGCATAATTGATGAACCTGGCTGTCTCGCCGGTAATTTAATTTCTGCAAAACCGGTGCGAGGGCCCGAAGCCATTAACCGTAAGTCGTTTGCTACTTTTGACATATTAACCATACAGATTTTTAGTGCTGAGGATACTTCTGTATAAGCATCGGTATTCTGTGTTCCGTCAACTAAGTTTTCAGCATTTCGAAAAGGATATTCTGTTAATTCTCTTAGTAATTCAACTGCTTTTTCCATGTAACTTAAATCAGCGTTTAATCCTGTTCCTACAGCTGTTGCCCCGAGATTAACTTCAAGTAGTGATTCAAGTGAATTACTAATTCTTTTTATATCCCTTGATAAAACACGACCGTAAGCTTGAAACTCTTGACCTAGTCGAATAGGTACGGCATCTTGCAAATGAGTTCTTCCCATTTTAATTATATGATCAAATTCTTCACCTTTATTAAAAAATGTTTTTTTCAAGGTTTCTAATGTCTGAACTAGCTGGTCAATCAGACGAATTGTGGCAATATGAATAGCTGTCGGGAAAGCATCGTTCGTTGATTGTGCCATATTCACATGAATATTCGGATGGATTACTTCATAATCGCCTTTTTCTCTCCCTAAATGTTCAAGCGCGCGGTTAGCAATTACTTCATTTGCATTCATATTAACAGAAGTACCTGCTCCACCTTGGATTGGGTCAACGATAAACTGATCATGGAGTTTCCCTTCAATGACTTCATCTGCTGCAAGAACGATAGCATTTCCAATCGTGCGATCTAACCGTTCTACTTCCATATTAGCAAGTGCTGCGGCTTTTTTTACTTGTGCGATAGCTACAATTAACTCAGGGTATATTGTATACCCTGTTATATTGAAATTCTCACGCGCTCGCATTGTTTGAATACCATAATAAGCCGATGCCGGAACCTCTTTTTTCCCTAATAAATCTTCTTCGACACGATACTGATTTGCCACCATCTTAACCAATTCCTCCTGATTACCTCTACTTTTATAATTTACCCTTTTTTAAAAGGAGATTCTATTTTCTAATATCATGTGATAATTAATTCTTCTCTAATCCATTTAGATTATATAGTCTTTCAAATCAAATTGTCAATACAATTTCGATAATATCTTCCTTTACTATTATTGTATCAGTTGCATAATAACTTGTGCATTATTATTATCTATATCTTTTGCTGCAAATAACAGAGTAATTCGTTGGTCGTTGTTTTTACTTATAATTTCTTTTAACTCCTGAAAAGCTTTTAATTGCTCTCCTGTTTGCAATTCTTCTTCATACTTTTTTGTAAACCCCGCAAATTTACTAGGATCATGATTAAACCATTTTCGTAAATTATTTGAGGGTGCTATGTCTTTTAACCAATAATCCAATTTAGCCTCCTCTTTGGAAATACCACGTGACCATAATCTGTCAATCAAAATTCGAATCCCGTCATCATGCTCAGGTTTATCGTAAATCCGTTTCAGTTTAATCTCTACTTGCATAGGAATCGCTCCGTTTTTCATCTATTTTAATTGTTAACTTCTTTTTTCTTTTTCCCCAAGTCAGATAAAAACCAACCTGCAACTGCAATAACAATTAATCCTATATAAAACGTCATTTTCCAACCAGTAGAGTGAACAAATTGCTCAGAAAGGATACCTACTTCTTCGTGGCCTAGCACGAGTACAGCTAGTTTTATTCCTACCCAGCCAACTATAATAAATGCAGCAACTTCAAGCCCAGGTCTTTTATTTAATAACTGCACGAACATGTTTGCTGCAAATCGCATAATTATAACACCAATCATTCCACCAGCAAAAATAACTAAAAATTGCGCTCCATCTAAGCTACCAATTGTAAACAGCCCAGATGGAGGTAATGCAACTGCCAGTGCCACAGCAGCCAGAATAGAATCAACAGCAAACGCTAAATCAGCAATTTCGACCTTTAAAACAGTCATCCAAAAACCGCTCCCGGTCTTTTGCTTAGGTATTTTAATATTATCTTTATTCATTGCTTTATCGAATAAATGTTTAATCGAAATAAATAATAAGTACGCTGCACCTATTGCTTGTACCTGCCAAACATCGACAAGGAATGAAATGATGAACAAAGAACCGAAACGAAGAACGAATGCTCCTGCCAGACCATAAAATAACGCTCTTTTTCTCTGTTTTTCCGGTAAATGTTTTACCATTATTGCTAGGACAAGTGCATTATCCGCTGCTAGCAATCCTTCCAGACCAATTAAAACAATTAATATCCATAAATATTCCATTATTAAATTAACATCCACCGGCTTTTCTCTCCTTATAGTGCGTGTTCAAAAAGGAGGATAAAAAGGACCAAGAAGTTCGAGGCGGCGCAGTTTCGAGCAGCGGAATGTATGCATTTAGATAC
>NZ_JBPPZG010000299.1:0-3490 GCF_051918545.1 Pseudogracilibacillus amylolyticus (SeqCode)
AACGTTTCATGTGTACCAGTTTCCTTTATTTTACCACTTTCCAGAACAAAAATCTTATCCGCATTTTGAATCGTTGATAAACGGTGGGCAATAATTAACGTAGTTCTACCTTTTTTCAACACCTCCAATGCTCGTTGGATAATATGTTCCGTTTCTGTATCAATATTTGCCGTTGCTTCATCCAAAATTAAGATGGCCGGGTCAAACGCTAAGGCACGTGCAAAAGATATGAGCTGTCTTTCCCCAAGTGAAAAAGTACTTCCACCTTCAGTTACCGCCTCATCATAACCGTTCGGTAATTTTTCTATAAATTGATTGGCACCAACTGCTTTTAATGCATTAATCGCTGTTTCTCGCTTAATTTTAGGATCATTCATCGTTACATTGGAAATAATCGAACCAGAAAATAAAAATGGATCTTGTAAAACAATACCCATAAATGATCTTACTTGCTGTCTCGACCATTCTTTTGTAGACGTACCATCAATTGTGATTAATCCTTTTTGTGGATCATAAAAACGAAATAACAAATTCATAATCGAACTTTTCCCGGAACCTGTATGCCCGACAAATGCTGCAGTTTCGCCCGCATTCACTTCAAAAGAGATATTTTTTAAGACAAACTCATCTTCCAAATAAGCAAACGATACATCACAAAAAGCAACATCCCCATTATAACGGGGTATTTCCGCCTCCACTACTTCTTCCCCTTCATGATCCATCAATTTAAACATCCGGTCTCCTGAAGCCCGCGCCTGCTCAATAAGTGGAAACTGGTTGACAATTGCTGTTACTGGCTCGAAAAAACGCGTCAAATAATCGACTAAAGCATATAACACCCCAATTGAAATAATACTGTTAGGTTCTAAGGAAAAAGATCCAAAGTACCAAATAAAACCAACGAAAGCGATGTTTCGAATGGTATCAACAAAATTAAATGATGTTAAAGCACTTAATGTGACTAACTTTTTTTGATTTGAAAAAATTTCTTCATTCAATTGTTCAAATGATTCCATTGTTTTCCTTTGAACTTGAAATGCTTGAATAATCGACATTCCTTGAATTGCTTCATTAATATTTCCATTTATTTCACTATTTCTTTTGCGAATGACTAAATTGTATTTTAAGCCGAAATGTTTATACACTCTTGCAAGACCATAGATGATCGGAATAATTAATAAACAAATGAGAGCAATACTCGGATTTAAAATATAAATAGCGACTAAAATTCCAGCCATATAAATGATCCGTGTTATGACAATCGATAAAACACGCTCATACAATTCTCGGATTGCTTCTGTATCATTGGTAATTCGCGCAACAATTTTACCAGCAGGTTGATCAACAAAATAATCGATCGGAATTTTTTGGGTATGTAAAAAAATATCATTACGCATTTTTTTAACAACTCTGTTGGAGACTTGTTGTAGTAAATACGTTTGGAAATACTGAAAGACACCTGCAATTAACAGTAAACCAACATACAGGCCTAACAGAAGCAAAATAGGTTTTCGTTCAGGCTTAAAAAAGGAATATAGTTCTTGAAGCGATAATTGTTTTGCGTCCACTTGAACGGATTGATCTGTTCCGATCGTAAGCGTACTATTTTCTACTTTTCTGCTTCCTTCAAGCGGGACATCTTCTTCCACTAAAAAATATTCTTTCTCAACAGCTACAATCGTCACTGTTCCAAGCGTCTGCTCGCTATTAAGCCGGTCTTCTCGAATAAAATTTCGGTTCTGATAAGAGACAGTATGATTATTCGTTTCTTCAACCTCATGCCATGTTCCTTCAATACTTAAAATATGATCATCGATAATTACTTTGGCAATATAAGGCCCAGCTAACTCTAATGCAGTTGCAATCATTAAACATATAATTCCTAAAATAATCCCTTTTTTATAGAGGGCAGCATATTTTAGAAGACGCTTTTCCGTTGATCCTTTAAACATAAGCGCACCACCTAATTCTCTAATTGTTGCTTTTCATATTGCGTTTTGTACCAGCCACCAGCTTTCATTAATTCTTCGTGGGTTCCTTCTTCAATAATTTTTCCATCTTCTAGTACAATAATATGATCTGCGTGAGCGACAGCTGATAATCGATGTGCAGCAATAAACGTCGTTTTCTCCTTCCGTTCCCGTTTTAAATGTGCGATGATATTCGCTTCCGTTTTTCCATCGACTGCAGATAAGGAATCATCTAAAATTAAAATTTCCGGATCTTTAATAAACGCTCGTGCTAACGCAACACGTTGTTTCTGTCCTCCAGAAAGCGTTACACCACTTTCTCCTACTTGCGTATCCAGTCCTTTTGGAAGTTGTTTTATGTCATCTAAAAAATGAGCTAATTCCATCACCCGAAAAATTTCTTCATCTGTTGCATCCTCTTTTCCAAATTGGATGTTCTCACGAATCGATTTAGAAAACATTATTTGATCTTGCGGTACATAGCCGATCCAATTCCGTAATTGTTTTAAATGTAATTGCTCGATTGGACCACCTGAAAAGGCAATCTCTCCTTTCATATTCGGATACTCTCTGAGCATGAGTTTAAATAATGTCGTTTTACCAGCACCTGTTTTACCTACGACACCAATCGTTTCGCCTTTTTTCACGGAGAGATCGTTTATTTCCAATTGGTTGCTTTTTGTAAATGGATAAGAAAACTTCACGTTTTTAAAATGGATTTCAGATAAGTTACTTACTTTAATCGGATTTAGTGGGCTTTTTACGTCTGCTTTATACCGAAGAATTTCATTCACCCGATCCACAGAGGCATTCCCTCTTTGTAACACATTGATTAACTCACCAACTGCAAACATTGGCCAAATCAACATACCTAAATACACATTAAAAGAAACGAGATCACCTAGTGTAATTTGATTTTGAAAAACGAGCATTGCTCCATACCCAAGTCCAATCGTATACGATGTACCTACTAATATTTTCATTGTCGGCTCAAATAAAGCATCAATTCGCGCAACTGCCATATTTTTTTCATAAACGTCATCCGTCATTTTATAAAACCGTTCTTTATCCTGACGCTCTTGTACAAAGGCACGGAGTACACGAACTCCACGGATGGATTCAAGCACTTCATTATTCATATCCCCAAACGCATTTTGCGCCTTCATAAAACGAGAATGAATAGCTGAGCCATACTTACTCATAATGATAGCCATTACGGGCAACGGGATGAGCGCTGCAAAGGTCAATTTCCAGCTGATCGAAAACCCCATCATCGCGATGATCATAAACATAAATGTCGTCGAGTCCACTAAAGTTAAAATACCAAACCCAGCAGTCAAAGCGATCGCCTTTAAATCATTTGTACTTCTCGCCATTAAATCCCCTGTTTTATATTTACTGAAAAATGTTGGCGTCATTTTCAAAAAATGCTCCATCAAGCGACTTCGCATCTTTTTCTCTAAAATTACTGCTCCACCAAATAACGTATAATCCCATAAGAATGAAATAACATAATGAAC
>NZ_JBPPZG010000300.1:0-287 GCF_051918545.1 Pseudogracilibacillus amylolyticus (SeqCode)
AGATGTGTATTGGGAGGATTGACAATGACTGAAGTAAATCTATTTCTAGCCTTTGGGGCAGGATTTTTATCTTTTATTTCTCCTTGTGTCTTACCGCTTTTCCCTGCATTTTTATCTTATATTACAGGCATGAGCGTAAGTGAAATAAGTGAAGAAAATAAAATGCTTACGAAAAAAAGTATGTTACATACGATTTTATTCTTATTAGGATTTTCTAGTGTATTTATCATGATAGGTTTTAGTGCTACATTAATATCTGATTTCTTTACAATTTATCAAGATATTAT
>NZ_JBPPZG010000300.1:297-3470 GCF_051918545.1 Pseudogracilibacillus amylolyticus (SeqCode)
AATTGGGGCCATTTTAATTATTTTCTTTGGGCTCGTTATCGTTGGTGTACTTAATTTTAAATTTTTAATGAAAGATAAAAAAATTACATTTAAAAATAGACCAGCAGGATTTATTGGCTCTTTTTTCATTGGAATGGCTTTTTCAATGGGGTGGACGCCATGTACTGGTCCAATTTTAATGGTCGTAATAAGTCTAGCAGCTACTAATCCGGAGCAAGCGATGCCATTAATGATTAGTTATGTTCTTGGTTTTGCAATTCCATTTTTAGTCTTATCTTTTTTCGTTGGAAAATTAAATATTATTAAAAAGCACAGTATGAAACTTGTAAAAATTGGTGGCTATATTATGGTTTTCTTTGGAGTTGCTTTATTTTTTGACTGGATGACTAAATTAACTTCACTTCTGGCGGAATGGACTGGCTTTTACGGTTTTTAAGATTCTCCTTTATTTCATATGGCAAATAGACTACAATAGAATTATATGCATTTTAAAAGGGTTACATTATTTAAACCAAATAACTAAATTTTACTTCCAGCAATACCGCAGTTTTTTTGTTAGGATTCGATGTTTATTTATGATGAACAGGCCATTCTTTCACCAAATGGAGGGTTTGTTGTGTTTACATGCCCCAGATTCGGATCATGGATTAGGCTAGTTGGAAAAGCTGTAATTCTATGATCTGCTATTTTTACTAGATTAGGTGTATTATGATTTGGTGGACTGTTTCCTATACAGACATTTGGATGTTTTCAAATTCCCTTCATAGGTGAAATTGAGCTTGCAACAGCTATGATATTTGATCTTTTTAGTTTACTTCATTTATTGGATCAATGGTGTTGATCATTTGTACAAACAATAGCTGAGACCGAGCCTAAGACAAAAAGATATGGAGGAAAGATAGTGACAAAAGTACTTATCATTGACGATGCTAAATTTATGAGAATGACATTAGCAAATTTGTTTAAAGAACATCAATTTAATGTCGTTGGTATGGCTGAAAACGGGGAAGAAGGGGTCAAGCTTTATAAAGAAACTTCTCCGGATATTGTTACCCTTGATATTACGATGCCTGTCATGGATGGATTACAAGCTTTAAAAGAAATAATAAATTTTGATCCAGCTGCTGAGGTACTTATGTGTTCAGCAATGGGGCAACAAAAACTTGTTGTCAAAGCAATAGAACTAGGTGCAAAAGACTTTATTGTCAAACCTTTTGATGAAAAACGGGTTATTGAAACAGTAAATCAAATAATACATACTGCAACTTAGACCTACTTAAGCCGGGAGTTGAATGAAATAAATGTCGTTTGCAGGATTAAATCATACTTTTTTACTTATCGCCAGTACGATCATTGCATTATTTATGGCGACAGCTTGGAATTTTATCCGTATTAAATCTTCAAGAAAACCAATTAATTTTAAAAAAATAATACTACCACCTATTTTTATGAGTTCTGGAGCATTAATGTTTATATTTCCCGAGTTCCGTTTAAATCTTTCTGAAATACTTGAAGCTTGTATTGTTGGAATTTTCTTTTCATTTTTTCTTATAAAAACGACAAAATTCGAGATTCGAGATAATTCAATATTTCTTATTCCATCGAAAGCATTCGTTTTTATTTTATTCGGACTATTATTCATTCGTATAATAATTAAATTAATCATTGGAAGTACGATTTCATTTGGAGAAACAAGTGGAATGTTCTTTTTACTTGCATTATCTATGATAGTCAGTTGGCGGATCGCTATGGTAGTTAAATATAAACGGTTAACAACTAAGTTAAGATCTGAGTAATTTTTGATCGTTAAGAATTAGGTAATTTCTAGGAAAAAACATATGTAAGTTTAAATGATTGCTAGTAGGGATTGTTTGAGAAAATTGGTATAGTACGCACCAATGCAATTATAAAATATTTTAATTCGTGGTTGTCTTCTTCTGTTTACTTTCTCAATGACATCATCATAAAATTGTGGTATTAATTTCAAGACCTATATATAGCAATTTCTATTAAATTTCTATTAAAAATATAGTAGAATAATATGAATACGGGAATCTAATTCACACAGGTAATAGATTTGTTGTTTAAATAATTAAACATTTAAGGTGGTAATGACGATGTTATAAGTAGAACTATAAAAAGGAGGTATATTTATGGAAATCAAAAAGTTCTCAGTTTTTATTGTTTTAATTGGGTTAGTATCAACCTTACTCATTTCTTCCGGCACTGCATCTGCCCAACAGGCTCCATCCTTGTCTTATATTAATGTGGCTGCTATTACTTCAGATGGAGATGGCTATGAATGGCATTACCCCGAGTCCGAATATTTAAGTACTGGTTACACTGCTAGCGGTACTGAAGTAGTATTAGCTATCTATGTAGAGGGATATACAATACCTAGTTCACCAAGAGTATATGTAGATAATGTTGATATTACAGATGATATTTATGAGCCTTTACCTAGAGAAGCTATACTTGGGCCAGGTAATCTTGTTTATGGACATATTTATTATAAAGCCATACCGTTAGATTACTTTGAAAATAAAAATATTGGGGTAGTGACTCTTTTCGCAAGGGATATTCATGATCCAATCAATGTAACACGTTCAGTAACTAGAAATTTTAATATTGATTGGAATACAAACTATATAAATCCAATAAATAGCAGTAATAGTTTGGATGGGATTGATATAAATGATTAAAGATTTTAGCCCAGACCAGCTTAGTGCCTTCCAAGCATATACTAGATTGACAGTTGTTGCCCATGTGAAAGGACAAAGAGAACATAATAGGCCTTACAAGAATAATGAAGTTAGCTTTAAAGATTTTCAAAAAACTCTTGAGCGAGAGGTAATTGTTAATCGCTCTTTATCAAGAGAGGTAGACGAATGGGTGAAAGAACATACTAAAGCTCAAATAAAAGCCCATAATAATCACGCAATGGAATCAAAAACAATGAGTTATGTTGAAAAAGCATATAGATTGGGTTTCGTTGATATAAATGGTCATTTATATCAAGCTAAAACATAAAAATATTTACCTTTTAAAACCTATAAATCCCGATATAAATTAAAAAATTTTATAAAAAAACAGACCAAGAATATTGCTTCTTGGTCTGTTTCTGCTTCGCCGCTTAAAGCTGTTATTCCATTATTCTTTTCCATCCCTACGTA
>NZ_JBPPZG010000301.1:0-3400 GCF_051918545.1 Pseudogracilibacillus amylolyticus (SeqCode)
TATAACTGAACTAACAAAAAGGAACAAGTGTTTCGCTCCTTTATTTTGATTATTCAATTGCAATTATATTTTGCTTTCATAGTATGAGTCGTTTGATAATAATAAACATCCCTTTGTAGCAAAGTGGTTGCTCATTGAAGATTCGCACATAAGTTTTCTGTGACACTTTTTTAAGGAAATTTTATTTTTTAGATTATTTTCTCTAGAACGGGTTAATTTATATGCAGGAGGGATAATCTTGGAACAACGGTATAAATTTTTATCAATTGAACAGTTTAATGAGTTACTACAAAAATGGAGTCAGGCCGAAATTAAAATATCCAAGCTAGAAATGAATGATTTAGATGAAATCGTTATGCAATTGGAAAAGGTATCGTTTAAAAATGAAACACCTACAATTGATGGATATGAACCGATCCATACGCTGCAGCTGGGCGGACAAGGGTCAATTCAAACAGAAAACAATGATTCACAACCTTTGCCATCTTCTTTATATGAAATCCCGCTAGAAGATGATACTCTTTATGAATTTGATGGGACGACATTTTTAATCAGTACGGATCGAGGGGTATATAAAATAGAGCGTGTAAATTAAAGTCCATTTGAAACGGCAAAAAGAAGTAATCATCCGTGAATAACTGGTCCATGGTTACTTCTTTTCTGATTGTTTCAAGCTCACCAAATTGCTTCCTTCTTAATGGTTTATTATAAAAACCCCACTCAATCATGAAGAGTAGGGGTTAACGTTTTTAAATGTCAATTTGTATAATGTAGTCATTTTTGTATCATGTCATTTTTCAACTTAAAAATAAGCTTTGAAAATATTATCGCTCATCTAAATATGCTAATGCATCTATTAGCAAGCTGACAAATTTCTCTCGATTAACTTGTTCTAAGACGAATGTGTTTTGCTTTCCCACCGCAGCTAATCGTTTATCCGCAAACGTTAATCCTCTTGCTTTTCCTTCTGTGATGACATCCACATGATAGGAGGTTCCAGAAAACATCCCCGGATCAATCAGATAAGCTATTGCACATAAATCATGAATAGGGCTATTGATAAAGCCAAATTGTCTTCCTGATTGATTATAAAAATGTAGTAGCTCATACGCTAAATGGCTGACGCGACCTTTATTTTGCAAACCATTAATTTCATCTACTGTAATTTCTGCTTGTTCTGTTACATCGAGACCCGACATCACAATAGGAATATCGGAATTGAAAACAATTTCTGCAGCCTCGGGATCGACATAAATATTAAATTCAGCAAGAGCGGTTGTATTACCACGATCAAGTCCACCGCCCATAATGCTAATATATTCTATTTTACTGTGGACTTCAGGAAATACTTTGATTAATAATGCGATATTTGTCAAAGGCCCTAAACCTACAAGAATGACATTTTCTTTACTTGCCATAATTTTTTCATACATAAATAAAATGGCATTATTAGAAGCGATGGGATAATTTTCTCCGTTAAAATAAGGTCCGTCCATTCCGCTATCTCCATGTGCTTCAGGAGCAACACGAAGTTCTTTTGTTAACGGCCCTGTTTGTCCTGTTGCTAATGGGATATCGGCATGTACGAAGTCTAATACATTTTTCGCATTGGTTGTTACCTTCTCTAATGTTTGATTCCCACCTATTGTCGTAATTCCTAATATACGTAATTTTTCAGTATGAGCAATAGCAGTTAAAATAGCTAAAGCATCATCATGACCTGGGTCACAATCAATGATTATATTCTTCATTTTTTTCCCTTTCTAATAAATCTTCCATTGTTAGTACGTCTTTATAACCTAAAATGGTAGCCAGTTGACAAATATAAGGTTGTTTTAAATTACTTAATTTCAGAAGTTTTTCATCCCAAAATATTTCCATCGGCGCTGCATCTCTTCGTTTTTGTTTATCCGCAAAGACGATCACCCGATTAAACTCCCGCACAACAAACTCCATATCATGTGTAATTGTAATAACAGCTTTATTTTGATCTGATAAATACTTGATAATATCACCTAAACGCTCGATCGACTCTCTATCTTGGCCTGCAGTGGGTTCATCTAAAATAATTACATTAGGATCCATTGCTAATACGGCTGCAATCGTAATAAATTTCCTTTTTGAATAAGGTAAATTATATGGATGTTCGGATAATGAGTCCGTTAATCCACAGATTTCAGCTGCCATATTGACTCTTTTTTCCACTACCTTATTTGCTAACTTTTGATATTTCGGACCAAATGCAATTTCTTTATAGATCGTATCTTGGAAAATTTGATCATCTGGATTTTGAAAAACATAGCCAACTTTTTTAGCAATTTCGGCTGTCGTTGTCGCTTTTGTAGAGATGCCATCAACGACAACCTCCCCTTTTGTCGGGATTAATAATTTATTCATCAGTTTAACTGTCGTTGTTTTTCCTGCACCATTTTGTCCAACAATAGCTACTGATTCACCTAATTCAAAGTCTACATTCACATTTTGTATCGCTTCATACCCGTTCTCATACGTGTACGAGACATTTTTCAATGATAGATAAGCCATTTACATATCACCATCCTTGCTTAAGCTCTTAGATACTTCATGGATCGTTAACGGTACCGTCTTCGGTACTTTTGCATTGTTTTCTTGTGCCTTTTTTAGATAATATAGAACGATTTGTGGTAGCTGACCGCCATACTCCAAAACAGATGGATCAGATAAAATATCCTGTGTAGGGCCTGTCATAACAAGTTGCCCTTGATTCATTAATAAAATCTCATCGCAATACTCTGCTAGTAAATCAACTTTATGTTCCACCAATATAACAGTTTTGTCCTGACTTTTTAAAAGTTGCAGGATTTCAAAAATGTCTTCACTGCTTTTAGGATCCAATTGTGAAGTTGGTTCATCCAAAATAATAACCTCAGGATCTAAAGCAATAATCGATGCAATTGCCACTCTTTGTTTTTGTCCACCTGATAATTGATATGGATTTTTATCTATTAAATCGTTCAACTGGAATATGTCCACCAATTCATTTACTTTTGTAATCATTTCATTTCGAGGGACTCCAATATTTTCCATACCATAAGCTATTTCCTCATATACGGTTTCTTTTACTCCGGATAATTGTGTGAAAGGATTTTGAAAAGAGTAACCGATAATTGTTGCAAGTTCTCCAATGTTATAGTCGTTTATTGGCCTACCTTTGATCATTATTTCTCCTGTTAACTTTCCTTTGTATAGTTCTGGAATAAAGCCGCGGATAATATTGCATATCGTTGTTTTCCCCGACTCATTTGCCCCTATCAATCCATATACATGACCTTTTTTAAAATCAAATGACAGATTATGAATCGTTTCTTTTTCTTCTAAAGGATATTGATAGCTAATATTTTTCAACGATATAATGCTCATG
>NZ_JBPPZG010000302.1:0-3383 GCF_051918545.1 Pseudogracilibacillus amylolyticus (SeqCode)
ACTTTGACAATCTACTTGGGACGTGGAACAATCCATGAATGGTTGTTGTGCAAAAAAACTTAATCTTTTTGTGTCCAAAAACTTGACGTAGATCCATTTCCTCTTATATTATTAAAAGTTAATAAATAGTTCCATGGTATTTACCAATTTAATATTTTAATTACCAGTTTGCTAAAGTGTTAATTTGATGATCAAGTACGTAACCAATAGCAGCGTCTCCTGCGAAGCTAATGATTAAACCAACCACATTCCACCCAAATATAACCGCTAGTGCTTTTTTGACTCCTTTACCTGCCTTCCAAGCTTTACGAGCTCTTCTAAGTCCTTCTAAGGCTGCAGCTGCTGTTAATCCAGGTACTAGTCCACCTAAATTAAATGAAATATTTTGAGCTAATACTCCAAATGCTAACATAACACCCACCATTATACCTAAATAAGCCAAATCCTTACTATTCAAATTCACTTTTTGTACTTTTACTGTATTCATTATTATTATCCCCCTAAAGTTATTGTAGTAAATATTAAGTAAGAACCATATAAGAACGTTGTAAAGAGAAAAGGTTTAATTCTACTAACATTTGTAAAGAAAAGGATTAATAAATACATTGCTATAAACCCTAAGATAATAAATGGATTAAATATTATAGACATAATCATGCTATTACTCACAACGTTAATTAGCTGCCAACATATACCTAATCCAATGAATATGTAAAAAATTTTAATAACCTTATAGAATTTGTCGAATTCCATAGGAATTCTAAATATAACTTTTGAGACAAGGTGTAGGAAAAATGATACAAAAAACATTTGTGCCACAAGAGCTGCTAAAAACATAAGGCCAATTAGCCCAAAAACAGCGTATGCTTTGATTCCATCAGTTTCTAAGAGATTTAATATCCTAACTAACTCTTCGTTGCTTATATCATTTATGAATACCATTAGAAAAGATAGAAAAAGAACTAAAATCGATATAAGGAAAAGAGTTATAGAAGATCCTTTCCCATCTCTTATCCATGTGAGCAAAGAAAACACCTCCATATCTACTTGTATTCTTAGTGGATGCGAAATTTACCAATTTTTACAACAACAATACAAAAATAACATTTTTCCAAAAGATTTTAAACACCATTTTACAATTTTTATATTTTTTCACAGAAAATGGTTCTAAACAACTAATTTTTGTAAAGAGGATTTTGGTTTTTAGTATTTATGTCATAATGATAGACTGATAAGTCGGGTTGTAAAAGCAGGTTTTGAAAAAAACTTCTCGGTCGGTTATTAGTTACATACCAAAATGCTAAGACATTAATTCCAACTTGTGGGAATGGTTATATGGGCTCCTTTATAATAGTGCTGTTAAGTAGGTATGCGTTAAATATAGACCACCTTCTAATATTAATTGGGCTATGTAATAATCTCCTTATGAAAATCTTTAAGGGGGTTTTTTTCATGACACGCGAAGAGAAAAGGCTAGTTTAGGAGGAACGCATCTCTTCATACAAACAAAGTGGACTAAGCATTGCTAAATGGTGCGATGAGAATAATGTACATGAAAGCCAGTTTTATTACTGGAAGAAGAAACAAAATACTGATCCAAAAGTTGATAACACTTCATCTTAGTGGCTGTCAGTTGAGGTAGATAAGTACGATAATAATCCGGATTCTTCTAACCTTATAAAATTAGGACAAGCATCTATTGAAATTAAACATGGATTCAATCCATCTCTTCTTTCGGAAGTAGTAAAGGCATTAAGAATAGATGTTAAATGAGACAGATATTGAACGTGTTTATCTTGCGCGTGGAAGTACTGATTTACGAAATTATGAGGGGTGTTGTATTATGGGAAGTAGGGATTCACAAAATCCCTTATTACATAATCAAAGTAATAAATATACTTCCCATAATTTTTTATTATTAGGCTACTTGCATAACTCCGTAAGCCAATCCATCAACTTAGCATCCTCCTGCCAGGATGGGAAATCTTGAATATTCAGATCGATATACGCATCTTCCATGGCCTTCCTTTTTATCACATCGTTTAACCTTGCATATACTTCAGTACAATTTTGGAGCTTTTTTAACATGGCTAAAAATGCAAACACCAAAAGTCTTGCCGAAAAGCGCCCCTCGGTTAAGCAATTAAATATTGTCCAAACCAATGGAATAAATTAACCGTCTTTTTAAAGGATACGCGATTAGAAATTGATAACAATCGAAGGGAGCGCTCTATTAAACCTTACGTGATCGGAAGAAGAAATTTCTTGTTTAGTAATACACCAAAGGGTGCTGGGTCGAGCGCAATTATTTATAGTATAGCAGAAACTGCAAAGGAGAATGGGCTAAGCCCATTTGAATATTTGAAGTATCTATTTTAGCAGTTGCCAAACATTGATTCAACAAACGAAGACGCGATAGATCAACTCCTACCTTGGTCAACGACTATTCCATTAACTGTCAAAGTTCAAATTAAATCTTAGTTAGAGTATAAAATAGCCCATACCTTAATAGATGTGGGCTATTTGACGCTTACGTTAAGGGTGATACTACATGCCCTAATTGTAATTGACAAGTTTCATGTTGTTAAGTTATAAAATGAAGCCTATCTCTCAAACAGAATCAATCGACAATGCTCATAAACCTTATAAAATAAACGTACTGTAATTGATGACTTAGTTTGAGGACCCCTTCTTTCCACACTATTTTCCGAATACCCAAAAAATAATCCACACCCATAATTAGATAAGTATTATGTTACGATTTATTGAAAGCAACATCCTCTAGTGTATTCATAACCAAGGAAGAGTCAACCTAAACTTGTGGTATCTGTTCAACGTTAGAAAGTACCTCAAGCAATAACGGATAAAACTATATTTACCTAAATCTGCACTTACTTAAGTATTTTTTAATTTCTTACAATAACAATTATGTCCAGAGTTATTTGGATTTACCTTCTAAATAACTTTAGAATTGCCCCATATATTATGGCTAAGATTAGAATTATTATACAACTGTCTAAGACATTTAAATCAAGTTCTCTAAACGAATCTGAGAATGCATTAAATATAAAAACAATTATTGATCCTATTAAAGCAAATGATAAGATATTAAATAAGTCTTCTTTCTTAAATTTCATTCAGAACCACCTCTCTATTTAATTTACTTACTTAAAAGAAAAGCCCTTCATAGTCAGTGTGAAACTACACCAATACTTCCAAAAATCACATGTTAAAGACGATATTATTTAATCTTTTGAGCTCATACACAATATCGTTTTACAGAGCGTACTAGATGTAGTATAGATTTATGGACACAACTTGGTTAAGTCATTAATATTAAACTAACGAAAGGTTGTGTCCGAATCATGAGTCAAAAACGGTAT
>NZ_JBPPZG010000303.1:0-3288 GCF_051918545.1 Pseudogracilibacillus amylolyticus (SeqCode)
GAACGATCAGTACCAATACAAAGAACGATTAAATTTGTATAATATTTTGGCAAACATGTTATAAGAATGTCACTAGTTAATTTAATTGCTAAAGGATCTTTATAGTGAACATAATTCACATCATTATTTTGAACTGGATTATTCATATAGAAACGTTCCTTCCATATTGTATTAGGTTGGTAAAAAGTAAACGAAGTCGTTCCCCAATTGTCGAGACTTTAGTTATCGAGCAAGTTTTTATAGTATACGTTTTAAAACAGAACAATATACATCCAGTTTTGAAGCTGATTTCTATAGAAAACAGTAAAGAAAGCAGTCGTTTATATTAATTTCTATTTTTAAAATGATATAATAGGTACGAAAAACTACTAACTTAATTGCTGGATGGCTTCCGTAGCTAATTGTTTATTTGTAATGAAGGATTTAAAATAAGAAAGGATAATGGAAATGGATAAAAAACAATTTTCATTAAATGATATTGTTGAGATGAAAAAACAACATCCATGTGGTGAAAATAAGTGGAAAATCATTCGGATGGGAATGGATATACGGATTAAATGTTTAGGGTGTGACAGAAGTGTGCTTATCCCAAGAAACGAATTTCAAAAGAAATTAAAGAAAATTATTGAAAAAAGTGAAAAAGAATAAATACGTAGTAATAACCTACGAAAAAATGAGTTTTCGTATAAAGAAAATTGAATTTTGACTAGTCAACGATAATGAGTTTTTACATTTTAGCTATTTGTTATTTTAATATAAAAAAGTATAATACTAGATAGTTCAGATGAACTAGGGGATCCGTTTAAGGAGTGGGAATTAGATGTCATTAACAGCAGGAATAGTTGGTCTTCCCAATGTAGGGAAGTCAACATTATTTAATGCAATAACAAGGGCAGGCGCAGAATCTGCTAATTATCCGTTTTGTACAATTGATCCAAATGTTGGGATTGTAGAAGTTCCGGATGAAAGATTACAAAAATTAACGGAAGTAGTAAAACCGAAAAAAACAGTACCTACTGCATTTGAATTTACTGATATTGCTGGCATTGTAAAAGGGGCAAATAAAGGAGAAGGGTTAGGAAATCAGTTTCTTTCTCATATCAGGCAAGTTGATGCTATTTGTCAAGTCGTTCGTTGTTTTGAAGATGAAAATATTACGCATGTTTCCGGAAAAATAGATCCGATTGATGATATTGAAACAATTAATCTTGAACTGATTTTAGCTGATTTAGAGACTGTAACACGCCGTTATGATCGTTCAGAAAAATTAGCAAGACAAAAAGAAAAAGAAGCAGTACAAGAATTTAATACGATGAAAAAGTTAAAAGAAGGACTTGAAAATGAAATACCAGCCCGAGCTGTAGAACTAACAGAAGAAGAGTTGAAAATAGCAAATCAACTACATCTTTTAACAGCAAAGCCAATTTTATATGTTGCAAATGTAAGTGAAGATGATATTACAGAGATTGAAGGAAATAAATATGTAAAACAGGTAAAAGAATATGCCGAAAAAGACAATGCCGAGGTAATTGTTGTAAGTGCTAAAATTGAAGAAGAAATTGCCGAACTAGATCAAGAAGAAAAGGAACTATTTTTAGAAGAGTTAGGGATAGAGCAATCAGGACTGGATCAATTAATTACAGCATCCTATGAATTATTGGGACTTGCAACATACTTTACTGCAGGGGAACAAGAGGTAAGAGCTTGGACGTTTAAAAAAGGAATGAAAGCACCTCAAGCTGCAGGAATTATTCATACAGACTTTGAACGAGGATTTATCCGGGCCGAGACAGTGTCTTATGATGATTTAATGGAAGCTGGATCCATGGTACAAGCCAGGGAGAATGGGAAAGTTAGACTTGAAGGAAAAGATTACTTGGTAAAAGATGGGGACGTCATTCATTTCCGATTTAATGTATAAGAGATCACAAGCAATATAACGTATAATTTGGGACAACCAAAAGAGTTGTTATTTTAGCATGTTTTTGTTATAATTTTCATCTGTGGGTAATTGTAAAAATTACTCCTTGCTCTGCCTCATATGTTGAAGGCAAAGCCGTATAGACCAAAAGGAGGTGCGTAGGATGAGAGATTATGAAATCATGTATATCATCCGCCCAAATATCGAAGAAGAAGCTAGAACAGCGTTAATTGAACGCTTTAACGCTATTTTAACAGATAATGGGGCTACAATTGATAAAGTAGACGAGTTAGGTTCACGTCGACTTGCATATGAAATTAATAATTTCCGTGATGGTTATTATGTTGTTATTAACTTTAAAGGCGATCACCAAGCTGTAAATGAATTTGAACGTCAAGCAAAGTTTTCTGATGACATTATTCGCCACATGGTAGTTCGTTTAGATGAACAATAATAGGGAGTGATTCTGGTGTTGAATAGAGTCGTTTTAGTCGGAAGGCTAACAAGAGATCCCGATTTACGTTATACTGCAAGTGGAGTAGCAGTTGCTAATTTTACAGTAGCTGCAAACAGACCATTTAGAAATCAGCAAGGAGAACAAGAAGCAGATTTTATTAACTGTGTTGTATGGCGAAAGACTGCGGAAAACCTTGCAAATTATATGAAAAAAGGCAGTATGATCGGAGTAGATGGTAGAATCCAAACACGATCATATGAAGGTCAGGATGGAAAGATGGTTTATGTTACGGAAGTAGTGGCTGAGAATATCCAATTCTTGGAGTCAAGAGGAGCTTCGCAACAAAGAGGTCCAGGCCCAGGTCCATCTAGTTACAGTCCTAACGAATCCTTTCAACATCAAGCACCACCATCCCATAGTCAACCATCCCAACCAATGGAAGAAAGAACAGCAAATCCATTTCAAAAAGATGGGGAACAAGTAGACATTTCTGACGATGATTTACCGTTTTAAGATATATCTAATGACATTTAAAGTAAGGAGTGATACTGATGAGACGTGGTCGTCCAAGACGTCGTAAAGTGTGTTATTTTACAGCGAACGGAATTACACATATCGACTATAAAGATGTTGACTTACTAAGAAGATTTATTTCTGAACGTGGAAAAATTCTTCCACGAAGAGTAACTGGAACATCTGCTAAATATCAACGTAAATTGACTATTGCAATTAAACGTGCTCGAGCAATGGCATTACTGCCATTTGTTAGTGAATAATTAAAAAATTCCTTTTCATATTCTAATAGGATATTGAAAAGGAATTTTTATTTTTTTAAAAGATAAGAAAGTATAAAATTTTTGCTCTACCACGGTGTTGATCACTGTGGTATTCTTATTGTATGGAAAAAAAT
>NZ_JBPPZG010000304.1:0-3280 GCF_051918545.1 Pseudogracilibacillus amylolyticus (SeqCode)
TTAAAGAATATGGATATCTTACCAAAAGTATAAAGTAGGTATTTAAACATGAAAATTATTCGCTCTGTTCAAACGATGATGAAAGAAGTAGCAAATGTCAATAAAAAAATCGGGTTTGTACCTACAATGGGTTTTTTACATGATGGGCATTTGTCTTTAGTTAAAGAGGCTAAACAAGAAAATGATATCGTGGTAATGAGTATTTTCGTAAATCCTTTACAGTTTGGACCAAATGAAGACTTTGAACAATACCCAAGAGATGAACAACAAGATGCTAAAGTGGCGGAACAACATGGTGTTGATATATTGTTTTTACCTACTGTAGATGATATGTACCCCAATGAGATGGGGATTAAGATGACTATTAATCAAGGTACGGATGTGCTTTGTGGTAGGTCGAGACCAGGTCATTTTGATGGAGTCATTACAGTTCTTACAAAATTATTTCATATTGTACAACCTAATAATGCCTATTTCGGTCTGAAGGATGCGCAGCAATTTGCAGTAGTAAACACATTAGTTACGCAGTTAGATTTTCCAGTTCAGTTAGTTGGGCTTCCTACAGTAAGAGAAGAGGATGGACTAGCTAAAAGTAGTCGAAATGTTTACTTGTCAGAAATAGAACGTAAAGAAGCAACATCGCTTTATTCAGGATTAAAGCTGGGACAAAAATTAATAGTTGACGGAATCAAAAATCCTGCTACTATTATAACAGAAGTAAAAAAGTTCATTAGCAATAACACGTCTGGTAAGATTGATTATATTGAACTATTAAGTTTTCCAAAGTTAAAAAGCATTACTACCATTAACCAACAAGTTATTTTGGCCGTAGCTGTCAAATTCAGTAATGCACGATTAATTGATAATATAATTTTAAACGAAGAAGGCTCATTTATTGATAGAATTAGTTAGGGGGTCACGTTCAGGTGTTTCGTACAATGATGAAATCCAAAATTCATCGTGCTCGCGTCACTGAGGCGAATTTAAATTATGTTGGAAGTGTAACTATCGATCAGGATATTATGGATCAAGTGGATATTTTGCCTAATGAAAAAGTACAAATTGTAAATAATAATAATGGCGCAAGACTTGAAACATATGTAATTCCAGGGGAAAGAGGTACAGGAATTATTTGTTTAAACGGTGCAGCCGCAAGACTTGTTCAAAAAGAAGATATTGTTATTATTATTGCATATACGTTAATATCGGAAGAAAAATTGGCAAACTTTCGACCAAAGATTGCAATTATGAACGAACAAAATGAGATTGAGCAATTTATAGAAGAAGAACCACCACTTACCGTATTATAAAATATAAGCTCTTATCTGCGCTTTGAGATAAGAGTTTTTTAAAGTGACTAATCTTATACAAAAATGAGTGATTAATAAATTATGAAGCAATTATCAAGTTGGTTTAAATGGAAAAGATTGTTGACACTATTTTTCGTGCTATTATTTTTATTTCTTTGTATTTATTTCGTTTACTCCTATAATCAAATTGAAAAAAGTAAAATTGTTAATGGAGACAAGACGGAAAAATTTGTTCTAAAAGAGACGAATATAAACAGTATTAATGAAATTTCTCACTTTCAAGGTGAAGAAGCGTACCACATCCTACTAGGCACAGATAAGAATGGAAAACAATCGTATATCTTTGCACCATTGGATAAACCTCTTACGAAAGAAAATTTAGTCATCATTTCTTCTGATAAATTGATATCGCAAGAACAAATTGAAGAAAAGTGGGAGTCGGAGTGTAAATCCTGTACATTAATAGGTTCGGCTCCTGCGATGATTAATAAGAAGCCATTGTGGGAAATAACGTATACAGACCAATCCAATCGTTACGTCATTGAGTATATATCTTTAGAGGACGGTACGGTTTATGAACAGCTTAGACTATATCGAAAGTACAGTGAGAAAGGATAAGATGAAATGAATTTATCAAAAAAAGTAAAAGCGCTCAGTCCCTCATCTACATTAGCAATCTCTGCGAAAGCCAAAGAACTAAGAGACAAAGGGTACGATGTAATTGGACTCGGAGTTGGAGAACCTGATTTTAATACACCGGATTATATTATACAAGCAGCAAAAGAAGCAATGGATCAAGGGATGACAAAATATACCCCTGCTGGTGGAATTGTCGAACTTAAAAAAGCGATCATAGATAAATTTAAAAAAGATAACGGATTAGGCTATCAACTAAATGAAGTTATTGTTACTGTAGGAGCAAAACATGCGCTTTTTGCGTTATGCCAAGTATTATTAAATGAAAATGATGAAGTCATTATTCCAACACCGTATTGGGTTAGTTATCCCGAGCATGTAAAATTGGCTGGTGGTAAACCCATATATGTTGAAGGTTTAGAGAAAAATGATTTTAAAATTACAAAAGAACAACTAGAAGCGGCGATAACGTCAAAAACGAAGGCAGTTATCATTAATTCGCCAAGTAATCCTACTGGGATGATGTACACGAAAGAAGAATTACAGCAAATTGGTGAAGTTTGCTTAAAACATAATATACTTATTATCTCGGACGAGATTTATGAAAAATTAATTTATACAGAGGAAGATCATGTGTCGATTGCATCTTTGTCCGCTGCCTTAAAACAACAAACTGTTGTGATCAACGGATTAAGTAAATCACATGCAATGACAGGATGGCGCATTGGTTATGCGGCGGGACCTTCTGAGATTATCGGCGCAATGACAAACCATGCTTCACATTCGACCTCAAACCCAACTTCTATTGCACAATATGCTGCACTTGCAGCTTATGAAAACAGTGAGGAAGATTTAAAGATAAATAAAGAAATGAAAAAGGTTTTTTCAGACCGTTTAAATAGATTCTATAATCTGATTAATGAAATTCCTGGAATAACATGTGTAAAACCAAAAGGAGCATTTTACATTTTCCCCAATGTGCAAGAAGCAGTAAATTTATGTGGCTTTAATTCTGTTGATGAATGGGTAACAGCGCTACTTGAGGAAGAAAAAGTTGCTTTAGTACCAGGAAGTGGATTCGGTGCGCCTAAAAATGTTAGGTTATCCTATGCTACTTCTATGGATTTATTGGAGGAAGCAGCTAAGCGTATTGATCGATTTGTACGTAATTCTATCAAGAAGTAACTAGTTAAATAATTATTTAGGCTAGAAAAAGATTTTAGTCATAGATAAATCCGAACTTTATCCAAATTTCTTTAATAAAAATTTGTATTAGTTCGGATTTTTTTGATCTTATTACTAATATCCATAAACTGTTGAGTAGAGATGATTAT
>NZ_JBPPZG010000305.1:0-3248 GCF_051918545.1 Pseudogracilibacillus amylolyticus (SeqCode)
ATGCCCACCAATACATTCTATAAAATGGCGTTTGAGTAATTCTAAGAAAACAGGAGCATTTTGAAGATAATCAAAGTATATAGAGGGAGAGATTTTATAATGAATAATCATGAGAGACAAATTGAGAAAGCAAATACATTTATAAAAGAAAATTCGAATCAAAAAGAAAGGGATTACCAACCTACTTATCATTTTACTGCTCCGGTTGGCTGGTTGAATGACCCAAATGGTTTAATTCAGCATAAAGGTATCTATCATTTATTCTATCAATTTCATCCTTACTCGGCGGATTGGGGACCGATGCATTGGGGGCATGCAACCAGCAGTGATTTAGTTCATTGGGAACATCAACCCGTAGCACTTGCTCCTTCAGAGGACTATGATTTAGGTAATCCTGGCGAAGGATATGGCTGCTTCTCCGGTAGCGCTGTAGTAAAAGACGGTGATTTATTCCTCTTATACACAGGACATATTGATAGCAAAAATCCAAAAGAAGTACAATGTCTAGCGACAACACAAGATGGAATACACTTTGAGAAACATCCTAATAATCCTATTATAGATAAACCACCGCATTCATTGAGTAATGATTTTCGTGATCCTAAGGTATGGTCATATGAAGATACATGGTATATGGTAGTTGGAACAAGTCACAATGGGGATGGTGCAGCAGCTTTATTTCAATCAGATGATTTAATAAACTGGGAGTATTGTGGCCCAGTTGCTAAAAGTGATGGTACTTTAGGGGATATGTGGGAGTGTCCTGACCTATTCCCCATCCAAAATAAACATGCGCTAATTTTCTCACCTATGAAAGATGAGGGGCATGGTAAAGCTCTGATTCAAATCGGAGATATGGATTACGACACCAAACGTTTTACAAAAGATTATGATGTGGAAATTGATCAAGGATTTGATCTTTATGCACCTCAAACATTTCTTGATGAAAAAGGGCGTCGTATTTTAATTGCTTGGATGGATCATTGGGCCTCTAAATTCCCAACAAAAGAAGAAGGTTGGGCCGGGGCGATGACGATACCAAGAGAAATAAAATTAAACAATGAAGGTAACGTTCGGTTCCAACCAGTAGAAGAATTAAAGATGTTACGAGCAAAAGAAGAACAATATCATGAATTGAACTTTACGAAGTCGTTTTCACCTGAGACAAAAGGTCAGTCTATCGAAATCAAATCAAGTTTTGATCTTTCTACGACAAACAGTGAAACATTCGGATTAAAAGTTTTAAAATCGGATGACGGGGAAGAATTTACTGAAATAAAATACGATGCCAAGACAAGTAAAGTCACTGTTGATTTAAACAAGGCAGGACATGTTTCAGGTATTGCATCAGCAGAGGTAGAACCAAGTGAAGAATTGTTGCTTCATATTTATATTGACCGATGTTCCGTGGAATTATTTATTAACAATGGAGAAAAGGTTATTACAAACAGAGTATATCCAAAAAACACAAGCAATCAAATTGAGTTTTTCGGGGAAGAAAATGTAGCTGTGAAAGAACTCAATGTATGGGAACTAAAAAAGTAAATATTTAGTTGATAAGAGCAGACAGTCTATAACCTTGAACTGTCTGCTTTCTTTATGTGGATCCTCGTTCTATTAGCATGGGTTGTAAAACAACCTTTTTCATCTTTTTATCAGGAGATTGAATTCGTGAAAGAATCATATGAGCTGCCTCTATTCCCATTTCATATGCCGGCTGGTCCACTACGGTCAATGGAGGAGAAACAATTCTTGTCCATTCAAAGTTATCGAATACAATGACAGCAATATCGTCCGGAATAGTTATCTTATTTTCAATAAAATAATAGATGATTCCTGTAGCTACCTCATTGTTCGCTATAAATATAGCGTCTAAATCATGTAATAGGAGTTGAGCAGCCATTTCATAACCGCTTTCATATGTAGGTTCTCCAATAAATACAATATTTTCTACATCAGGTTCATCTTTTTGAGCATCTTGATATCCAGCTAATCGTTGTTTTGCTGTACTTATCGTTAAATTCGCACCAGCGTAACCAATGCGTTTATAACCCTTTTTCTTTAAGTATTTTATTGCATCATAGACGCCTTGATAGGAATCAATAGATACGGAATCTCGTTGGTTTTCTTCTGGTATTCGATCAATTAAAACAAGAGGATGATCCTTAAGAATATGTTTCTCAAGTGTTTGATACTCACTGTAAGTAGATGCAAGAATAATGCCATCCGTAATTTGGTCATTTAGTAGTTGTAACTGTTCTATTTCTTGCTTTAAATCTTCCTTGGAATTACTAATAATTAAGTGATAACCGTATTCTCTAAGGGTCTCTTCTATTCCTTCTGCAATGGACATAAAAAAGCTCTTTGACGTATCTTCTTTTCGGAATGGAATGATAAGACCGATTGTGTATGTTTTTGCACTTCTTAAACTACGAGCTGCATGATTTGGACGATAATTTAATTCCTCCATTGCCTGTAAAACCCGTACAGTTGTCTCCTCCGACACATACCTGGTTTTATTAATTACATGAGAAACAGTAGCAGTTGAGACACCTGCCGCTCGTGCAACATCCTTAATTTTAGGCTGAGACAACGAATGCTCACCCCTTTCTGGTAGCCATTTTCGTATTTTTGTCTAACAAAGATGATATAATTATTATATCATATTAATGAATTTCATAATACGTATCTAATGCTTCACCATCACCATATGTAGTTGAGTTGGTTCGTTCCCAACTACATATGGTGATGGAAAAGCCGACTTTGGTAATTATGAAATTCATTCATATATAAGAAATTTTCTTCTATAATGAATCCATTTCAGGGAAGCAATAACACTATTTCTAGAACGCTCGATTCACTTAGCTTTGTTAACAGTCGCGAATAGAAATTTTGACTAACTGTACACGTCCATTTTATTCCTTTAAATTTCACCGTCATTCATCTATCAAGAACTACAAGCAATTTCCCAGAAATATAGGACACTCCCACCATATCCCCCATTAACAAAACAACACGTATCCAACTCAAAAACACGATCCACCCCATTGACTGAATCCTTTCTAGACCCATCCTTATTTCAAAAGCAATTTACTTCGAGTCTCCCGCTTCCCTACTCTATTACTCAGCACGTTTCACTACTTCTCATCCAGGGAAAAAGCTAAACAAAGATAATGAAAAGGAGTTGGTACCATGAACATGTATACCGACAACTGCCGATATACTTAATGTAACAAGAATGGATAGTC
>NZ_JBPPZG010000306.1:0-3234 GCF_051918545.1 Pseudogracilibacillus amylolyticus (SeqCode)
GTGAGACAACGCAGTGCGTAGCACAAGGAAGGCTCATCAGCCGCCTGCGGAAAGCGCAGTGTATTTCCGTAGCGGTATTTTACATCACAATTTAGATATTGCAGAGGAAATTAATCTAAGTTGCTACACAGTTTATGGAAATTAGTTAAAGTAACGAAAAGAAGCCAAAAGAAAAATCCGAACTAATTCAATATTTAATTGAATGGTTCGGATATCATTTTAAATAACGGACTTTTGTCTATTTTATGCTAAATATTGATCCATTACTTTACGAACATAATTTTGCGTTTCTTTAAACGGAGGGATTCCTCCATGTTTTTTTACATTACCGGGACCTGCATTATAAGCAGCAAGTGCCAACTGAACATTGCCATTATGCTGTGCTAGCATTTTACCTATGTATTTTGTTCCGCCAAAAATATTTTGTGACATATTATAACGATCGAAAACCCCAAGTTCCTTGGCAGTTGCTGGCATTAATTGCATTAATCCGGCTGCTCCAGCAGAACTTTTTGCATTTGGATTATAATTCGATTCAATTTTTATAATGGAATGAATTAATTTTTCATCAACATTATATTTTTGTGCCGCTTCACGAACAATGGTATTAATCTCTTCATTAGAAGGGGTACTCTTACCTTTCGTAGGTGAGACATTGTTTCCATAGGCATTAAACGCTTGTTGTACAGGATTAACTGTATTTAATGGCTTATTCATTGCATCAAACATAGAAAAATCCGGCGAAAACGAAAATGGAGATGGAGTCAAACTATTGGAATTATCTATATGTTTATTTAATTCCATCGCCATTTGGATTTTTGCTAATAGTACTTGTGCGAAATTAGTAGTTGCAGATAGTGGTAAATTACTTGTGTTTTTATTATTTGTATTTTCGACAGGTTTATAAAAATCGGTATTTATATTATTCATGTGAACGCCCCATTTATATTCTCTTTCTATCTTACGTTGAATTTTTCATTTAATCAAGAGAAAACGGGACTATTTACACAGGATAAAACAATCATTACATTGATGTTGCTTCTTTTACCCCTTTTTCTAGAGCTTCCAACATTTCTATTTTTTCATTTTCATCCGATTGTTTCCAAATAAGCTCAAATAAAACGCCAAGGCCGGGTAATAATTTTTCCTCACCATCTTGAATCGCATCAACGATCGTTGTTTCCAATTGATCCTTTGAGTTTTCTTTAATATTGTGCAGAATTGCTTTTCGTAAATTTAAATCCATTTTTCATTATTCCTCCTTTATACAGCCGAACGGCTTATATTCTACTTTTAGTTTGACCGTTCTTTATTGAAATATGTATGATAGAATTAACCTTAAAAATAGGACTGATAAAGTTGATTACATCAATACAAAATGAACAGGTGAAAAATTGGCGAAAATTACATAAACGAAAAAATCGAATGAAAATGAAGCAATTTTTAATCGAAGGGTTTCATTTAATTGAGGAAGCTTTTCAAAGTGGGTGGGAAGTTGAAACAGTGATTGTTCAAGAAGGAGTGAACCCACCTGATTGGATGTCTGAAGACGGCATTACATTAGTTGACGAGCGTGTATTTAATGAAATTACGCAAACAGAAACTCCTCAAGGAATTGCTGCGATTGTAAACATGCAAGACCTTCCTGTTAAAACAGATACCTATATTTTACTAGTAGATGCTATCCAAGATCCAGGTAATTTAGGTACAATTATAAGAACGGCTGATGCAGCTGGTTTTTCGAAAATTGTCCTTGGAACAGGCACGGTGGATGTTTATAATGACAAAGTAATTCGTGCTTCTCAAGGATCCATTTTTCATATCTCGATTGTACAGGCATCATTAGATGAGACAATAGCACGTTTGAAACAAGAAAACTATACCATTTGGGCAAGCGCACTTAAAAATGCTATCAATTATAATGAAGTTGAGAGTGAGGGAAAAGCCGCACTTATAGTAGGAAATGAAGGTGCGGGAATTTCAGATGAGGTTTTACAGTTGGCAGATAAAATCGTGAAAATTCCGATTTATGGAAAGGCTGAATCATTAAATGTTAGTATTGCCGCAGGAATTTTAATGTATAAAATGAGAAATTAGTTGCATATTTCTGAACGCTTGGATATACTAATTTGTAGTTTAAATATGAAAAAAGCGATGACGGAGCCAAGTAACATAAAAGAAAGATCAATTTAGGGAGGAAATGTCCTAGACTGAAAACATTTCTATTCGATCTAATTGTTACGATTCACTCGACTGGAGCTGACACTTAACCGTGTTCTGGATTTACGTCCATTATCAATCACAAGTTGGATACATTCGTATCAACAAGGGTGGTACCGCGAAAAATAAACCTCGTCCCTTTTTAGGGAGGGGTTTTTTGTTTTTCAGTGAATTAGCTTGAGATGGTGGAAGAGTTGCTCAAGTGAGGGATGGAGTTGCTCAAGTCGGGTAGAAAGTTGCTCGAGTCAAGGGTGGAGTTGCTCGAGTCAAGGGTGAAGTTGCTCCAGTCTAGGGTGAAATTGCTCAAGATAGAGATTAAAGTAGTTCATATTTGAAAGAAAAATACTGCTCATATTTTTTATTAATTTGAAGGAGGGTTTTTATAATGAAGGAACAGTTACAAACACTTGAAAAAGAAGCGATTGAAAAATTAAATGAAACAACAAATTTAAAAGAAATCCAAGAAGTTCAAGTGACTTATCTTGGGAGAAAAGGTTCAATTACAGAAGTTTTACGAGGTATGGGGAAGTTATCTAAAGAAGAGAGACCTGTTATCGGGGAGTTAGCAAATAAGGTAAGAACGACGATACAGGCAGCTATTGATGAGAAAAAAGAAAAATTGGAACAAGAAGAACTGGAAAAACAGCTTTTAAAGGAAACGATTGATGTTACATTACCAGGACGTCCTGTAAACTTTGGCGGCAAACATATTTTAACTTCAATCATTGAAGAAATCGAGGATCTTTTTATCGGACTTGGCTATGAAGTGAGAGAGGGTCCAGAAGTAGAAACAGATTATTTTAACTTTGAAGCATTAAACCTTCCGGAAGGCCATCCGGCGCGCGATATGCATGATTCTTTTTATATTACGAATGAATTATTACTTCGTACACATACGTCACCAGTTCAAGCGAGAACGATGCGCGCACTTGATGGAAATGAACCAATCCGAATGATTTGTCCTGGAAAAGTATATCGTCGTGATAATGATGATGCAACACATTCACATCAGTT
>NZ_JBPPZG010000307.1:0-3156 GCF_051918545.1 Pseudogracilibacillus amylolyticus (SeqCode)
CCGAGAAAATCTCCGTATGGTAAATGGAAAGTAATATATGCTTTTCCGCAATATCTATCCTAGTCCTAGTAATCTATTGTTTTTATCAGGGAGAGAGGAATGGAAAAATATGTTAGAGCATAAATTTGATGTGATTAGTTACCAAAATGGAGATTCAGATTTAATTATTAAAATGGAAGATGAAAGCAAGCGCTTAGTAGCAACGTTTCTGATGTCGGATATACAAGGTGGGGATATTAGTTACGCTATTCATGCCATTGATAAGGTATTGACTGGAAAGTCAGATTATGAAGAATTAAATGGTAATATATGTGGAGTGGAAATCCATCGAGATAAAACCGAAATCTATGATAACTTAGCGGAAGATGGTATCGGAGATTGGTGCACAGTTAATACATCAGAATTAAAAGAATTAATATACATTTGGCACCAAAAACATTCTAAGTTTATTGCCAAAAAAGACTGAAATTATACTTTACTGACTAAAAAAATAAGAAGCACTAAATTAACTTTTTTAATGGTGCATGGAAATAGGTTGGGATAGTTTTTTGACTAGTTTAAGCGATTTCATCAATTATTATGGAGGTAAGGTTGCCTGGACATAACTAGGAAGCGAAAAGTTTTGGCTCTAATCAATCATGGGTTCCAGAAAACTGGACAATGATTTTTAAAATGAGAGAGGAGGATAAGAATGAGCGTTGAAAATTATCAGAAAGCAAAGCAAATAATTCAAAGCAATGAAGATATGGCTGACTTTATTGGGGGAAGGACAAATGAATTAATAAAACTAGCTGAAGAAAAGCTAGGTGTAAAGTTTACTGGAATGTATTTAGATTATTTGCATACTTTTGGAGCAGGAAATTTCGGAGCTCAGGAGATTTACGGGATTATTAATGATGATTTTGAAAACTCATCTGTTCCAGATGCCATTTGGTACACATTAACGGAAAGAAAAGAAATTAATCTACCAAATAACCTTCTTGTTATATATGATACTGGGAGCGATGAACTTTTTTGCTTAGATTTTAATCAACTTGATGAAATAAAAGAACCAAAGGTAGTATCTTTTGTACCTGGTATTGAGTTGGAAAGACAAAGATATGAAATAAATGCTAAAGATTTTGGTGATTTTTTGTTAGATTTAGCTATGCAAGAAGTATAATATAACATTGCGAACCTTGATTGGCTATTAGCTTTTTCAAGTTTTTTTATTTTCAATAATTTTATAATAAACATAACTTGTAATTCAAAATAAGGTAGAGATTTAATTAGCGTCAATCTTAAACATAAAAGAATAGGTTTAATACCACAATGATTCTCCAAGGAAAGATTGATGCGGCTAAACCAGGACTTGCGGATGTAAGGGTCCCAGTATTTACTAAAGAAAACTTTCGACAGACTCGTCTGATATAACATCTTATGGAATTGAAATGAAGTCACTGGGTGAAGTTCGCACGCAAATGTTTGTAGTGAAGGGTGATGGAGTAGGAAGTAATAGTACTAAGGGTACGGGTAATATTGCTAAAGATTTTATAAAGTTGATTGTAAAGTTATCACCAGCCGAGCGTGTAGCAACAGTTAAATCAAAAGCGCGGGAAATTGCAAAAAATGTTGGTTTAGAAAAGGACTCGAAACTAAGTAAGATTAATGGTAGAGATGTATATAATGATCCTAAAACAGAAGATTTATATTCGGTAGATACACAGCATGGTAGATTTGAAAAAACAAATAGCAAAGGAAAATATCAAGGGGAGGTTGATTTTGATTTTAAGTCTACTAAGCCTGCTGATGCATCTGGTGAAAAGTTAAATAGAAAGGGTGTAGCATGATGGTTAAGGGTGAATGGGTACCTGTAAAGGAAATTTCAGACGATACTCCAATTTGGAGCGGAACAATAGTTAGGGTTTATGGAGTTAATAATTGTGAAAAAGATTTTTATGATTATATAGTCTCTTTTATATATGATAATGCTGACTATTTACAATTAACCTGTCTTGCACAAGGAGAAGGTGGAAATATCATTTGTGTATTGCAAACAGAACCAAACACTAATTATTCACTAGGCAGGGAATTAAAAAGGATGATGGATGATGGTACAAACTTAGTGTTTGTAAATTTTACTCCTGAGTGTATTGTAAAGTAACAGTCTTTAAAGCGATGCAATTGAGAAATATTATTAAACCTTGATTGGCTATGGACCTTTCAAGTTTTCTTTATGTTGGTGAGAATACCTTAGAGGAGCATTTGGCTGTGCAATAAGTAATGGTAAGGGAGGTATAGATTTGGAAAATAGCCAAAAATGGTACGATCAAGTAGACATGAATATCTTTTATAAAGAATTAGAACAACAAATTGAACTCCGAATGCCAGTTAAACTTTTAAAGTTCCACGGTTGGAAATAAGAGAGAAAATATCACTGCATCTTTGGGTTGAGAGGCTAAAGGTGCAGTTTTTAATTATATTCAAGTAATTAATATGAAGAAATTATGAACGTAGGCAATTGGGAATTAATATTTAGTAAACCTCGTGGAGAGGGATTACTACCAATAATCAAGCACGCTGTGTATATGCCTTACAAGGAGATATGATTATGTTAAAAGTAACAGAATATAAAGAAAGTCAGTCTGTAAATATTGAATATGATGTTTATACACCGATTAATATAGAATTCGGTACTTGGAATATATCAAAGGAACCAACGATATATTGGAGAACTGGGGATTTCAAAAAATCCTTAATTGAAATAGGCATAGGAAAATATACAGGAAATATTCGTTCCATTACATTAACTTTAAGTGAGAACGTACATAAAATGGAAAGCTTGGGCTTGGATATGAACAATATAACTTTGATTAAAGGTACACCTAATTTTCAGGTTGAAGAATATTATGATAAGACGTATATAGATGAAAAAGGTGAATTGAACGTTTATATAGGTATTGATAGTGTATTAATTTTATTTTCGGAAAAAGAAACAATGTCAATTGTAAAAAATGATAATGTGGGATTTGTTTTAGACAAAAATAAAATTGTTTGTGGCATTATAATATTGTAAACTAGCACATTATTCCAGGTTATTTATTTCAAATTAATTCAGCTGATTATCTGGAGTAATGTGCTATTATTTTCACTTTATTTCATATGTGAAAAAGAATA
>NZ_JBPPZG010000308.1:0-3151 GCF_051918545.1 Pseudogracilibacillus amylolyticus (SeqCode)
GCAAACGCTAAATCAGCAATTTCGACCTTTAAAACAGTCATCCAAAAACCGCTCCCGGCCTTTTGCTTAGGTATTTTAATATTATCTTTATTCATTGCTTTATCGAATAAATGTTTTATCGAAATAAATAATAAGTACGCTGCACCTATTGCTTGTACCTGCCAAACATCGACAAGAAATGAAATGATGAACAAAGAACCAAAACGAAGAACAAATGCCCCTGCAAGTCCATAAAATAACGCTCTTTTTCTCTGTTTTTCCGGTAAATGTTTTACCATTATTGCTAAGACAAGTGCATTATCCGCTGCTAGCAATCCTTCCAAACCAATTAAAACAATTAATATCCATAAATATTCCATTATTAAATTAACATCCACCGGCTTTTCTCTCCTTATATATTCTAAAATTATGCAATCAAAAAGACCTTTACCTTATTATGTTTAAACATGGAATGAATATCACTCCTCGTCCAAACAAATAATAGTAAAGGTCTTGCTAACAACAATGGTTGCCAGTTAAGCCGGAGGGATTCCCTCGTAATGACGACATTAACTGTACAGCTACTCCCCTTTTCAATTTTAAATAACCTTTATTCTTTGTCTTATCTTTATTTCACAGGTTCTAAAGGTTGTAAAATTGTTTCTTTTAAAGATTTTTTTATCATATTAAATTTTCTATCTGCTTCCTGCGCTGTTTTGCCATAAGCAGCATAATAACATTTAATTTTTGACGTTGTTTCAGAAAGCTGCAAACAAACCCAACAATTTTCTTCTAACTTATATTTTACTACATTTTCTTGTGGGAAATCGAGTAATTCAACTTTATTATTACAGTATCTCCGTTTTTTCGTCAAATAGTCCTCTATATATTCTATCTGGAGGTTGCCTATTTGACCGTCTACTTTACTTCCAAATCTGGTTACAATTGAAGACATTTTCTCCTGATCGGACACACCTTCTAAAGTGATTTCATCCAATCCTTCTTTATAGTATCCGAACTTTTTATATAAACTATCTAAAACCTCTAATAACGTTTTCCCTTTTGCTTTCCAAAATGATGCCATCTCACTAGTCATGACTGCTGCTTGTACGGCATCCTTATCTCTGGAAAATGAATTAATCAAATAACTACCGCTTTCTTCAAACCCAAAGATAAACGTTTCACCGGTTGCATCAAATTCATTAATTTTCTCACTAATATGTTGAAATCCAGATAATGTATTGATAGTTTTTACATGATAAGATGCTGCAATTGCACGACCAAGCTCTGTTGTAACAATAGACTTAATCAAACGAGCATTATTTAGTACACGTTCATTCGCATGTTTTAAGATATAATCCAATAATAAGCAACCCAGCTGGTTTCCAGTTAGTATCGTATATTCATCTTGTTTATTTTTCACTGCTACTCCAAGTCGCTCAGCATTTAGATCTGTCGCCAATAAAATATCTGCATCGACCGCTTCACCCAATTTTATTGCTTTTTCAAAAGCTTGTCTTTCTTCCAGGTTTGGCGATTTTTCAGCTGAAAGATCAAAATCAGCTACAGTTTGCTCTTTAACAACATGAATATTGGCAAAATTTAATTGTTTTAATCCTGCTTCAACTAAAGACTGTGCTGTACCATACAATGGTGTAAAAACAATATTAAGATCTTTTTTCTCTTTAATTGTTTTCTCATCCATTTTTGTAATCGTATTTAACTGCTCTAAATAAGCATGGTCTACCTCATCCTTCACACATTGCATGAGGTTTTGTTTTATTAATTCCTCTTCAGAGAGTACATCTATCTGTAACTCATCGTCTACTTGTTGAATAAAGTTAGTAAGATGACTCGTTTCATCAAATGTTATCTGACTACCTTCTTCATTATATATTTTAAACCCATTATATTCAGGCAGATGATGGCTGGCTGTAAACATAATTCCTGCAGCAGTTCGTAAATAGCGAACTGCAAATGAGAGTAATGGAGTTGGACGTAATGACTCAAATACGTACGTTCTTATTCCGTGTACTCCAAGCACTTTTGCTGATTCTAAAGCAAATTCCTCAGACATATAGCGGGAATCAAAAGCAATTACGACACCGCGGTCTTTATAATTCACAACGTTTTCTTTTAAATAGTACGCTAGACCTTGGATCGCTCTCCTCACCGTGTAAATATTCATACGATTAATGCCAGGCCCTAAAACTCCTCGCATTCCTTCAGTTTCCAATGTGATATATTGATAAAATGAATCCTTCATTTCTTCTGGATTATTTTTCAAATCCTGCAATTGTTTCCTTGCTGTTAGATCTAAATTTTCAGATTCAATCCAGCTTTGGAATACACTTTCCCACTTTCCCACTACTTTACCTCCCAAGAAGGTGATATGTTCAAATATTATCACAAAATTTGTATTTGTTCTACTAATTTTTGAGCCTAGGATTGGTGCATGTTGAACGAAAATGGCTCATGTGACTTTAGATTTGCACATCTTACTCGAAAACGGCGCATAGTCCTCGAGTTTGGAACATGTCAAATTATAATACTTGTAATTATAGAATGTTATCAACTAAACTAAAAGTAGGAGTGTGAAAAAATGAGCAAAAAAGAGTTAGAGGAAAAATTATTAGAATTAAAGTCAGATTATACCCGTATTCAAGGTGATATGGACAAATTAGAATTCGTTGGCGGACGTGTGTCAGCGGCGGAAGAGCAGCTCATTCGTTTAGAAAAAGAGATTGCTGAAGTAAATAAAGAGCTTGAAAAGTTAGATGTAAACCAATAAAACAAAGCGAAAAGTTGAGTACAATAAAACACAACTTTTCGCTTCTTTTATTTTGTTTCACCTCTCGAACATTGTTGCTTTATTTCCCTATAGTTGAAGGATACTGTTGAGTAGTGAAAGTTTGTTAAGGTAGTTGGTAAACCGTTGATTTCCGCAGCGAAAATGTAGACAAGTTGCAAAGTAAAATACCGCTACGGAAATACATTCCGCTTTCCGCGGGCGGCTGTTGAGCCCCTTCGTGCTACGCACTTGTGTCTCACCTAGGCCTATCCTCCCGCAGGAGTCTCCATGTATTTCCTCCGCTGGGATTGCGCCTAAGAGCGTGAATTACACTAATTATGGTGGTTGTTTGGAGCGTAGAACCGTTGACTCCTGCGGGAA
>NZ_JBPPZG010000309.1:0-3144 GCF_051918545.1 Pseudogracilibacillus amylolyticus (SeqCode)
TTCATTTGTACCGAAATTTTCTATGATTTCCTCTAATTGTTTCGTCATCCTTCTAATATCCCAATGAAAGAGCAGAAGCATCCCGATACAAACAGTTAATAGAAAAATCAAAATAATGATTATCAACCAGCTACTCACTTTCATTCATCCTTTCTTCATCAATCAATATTCTGTTTGGCGAATCCTTTTACCCCTATTAGTAAAGAAATTACTGAAACCAAGATACCGGTAACCCAATGACGATAATCGAATTGAGCAGAATTATTCATAAAGCTCATTAAGTTTTCGTTTAATAGCGTACTCGGATTATAATCAAACAAAGTATTATCGAACAGCATGTATAACAGATCACCAGAAAAAACATAAATGAATAGGAATATGATAATGATATAGACTTCACTGACCTTAAGCATTTTCAACGTATGAATCATAAAAAATCCACTGAGCACAATAGGTATCATGTTTGAACTAGCTATCAAGAAATTGCTAACTGACTGTTCTTCACTAGCAAATAGATTTTTTCCTAATGCAATGGTTAAGAGCAGACCAATTACACATAGCAACAGAAAGTAACTTAAAGTTAGGATTAACTTTGACCAAAAGATCGTGTACCGAGAGACACCAAAGGATACAGATTGTTTGATTAGAGACGTATCCTTCCCCGTGAGAGTCGAATTAAAGAGTAATGCTACAATCATTATTAGTAGTGCTCCACTAATTACGTTCGCATATAAAAACATACTGGTTGCATAAGGAAAATTGGAATCCAGATGTTGAGAATAGTATAAGACAACAGCTGCTGCAGCGATTAACAATAAACAAATCACACTCGTTATATAAAGTCCCTTTTTACGGAGCAAACGATAATGTTCACTTTTCATATAATTAATCATTTTACATCCCCCTCCACTAATCCTAAGAAGTACTCTTCTAATTTTAGTGCTTCTATACGAAATTCCATCACTAACACATCATTGTCATTGAAGAGCCGATTGATTTCGCCACCTTCTTCTACGTGATTTTGGATAGTGATTATTTGGTCAGGAAGGATTTTATACTGAATATCACCATATGCTTGCTCTAATAACCGTGCTGCTTTCGCTGTATCATTAACTTTAATACAAATTTGTTTCTTACTTTTTTCATCTAAAGCCTCTTTACTTAAATCATCGACGATTACACCATTCTTGATAAATACAAAGCGTGTTGCCAGCAATTGCAGTTCAGTTAAAATATGACTTGACACTAAAATCGTTGTTTGTTTTTCTTGGTTTAGCTTCAATAATAACTGACGAATCTCCATAATCCCTTCAGCATCCAACCCATTGATTGGCTCATCTAGCACTAAACAATCTGGACTACTTAGTAGACAAAGGGCGATACCTAATCGTTGCTTCATTCCCATGGAGTACTCTTTAAACCGTTTCTTCTTTTCATTTGCTAAATCAACAATTTGTAAAACCTCATAAATACGTTCTTTCTCAGCAATGCCTCGTTGAATTCTAAAATAATCTAGATTTTGTGTTGCAGTAAAATCCGGGAAAAACTCAGGTGTCTCTATCATGAAGCCCATTCTCTTTTTGGCTTGAGCTAATTCCTTACCTGATTTGCCAAATAGTTGAATGTCTCCTGCAGTTGGAATTAATTGTCCCGAAAGCATTTTAAATATAGTTGATTTGCCAGCACCATTTTTACCAATTAATGCACAAATTTCTCCTTTTCTTAAAGAGAAATCTAGAGGTTTAATAACTTCTTCTTTTTTAAAGGTTTTCCTCAATTGATACGTTTGAATAATGGTATCCATCTTGTCGATCCCTTCGCTAAATTTATTGATATATTCAGTTTAGCTTAGATGTCTTTAATATCCTTTAAACAAAACATAAAGAAATCATAAAGAAATTAAACCAGCATAAAGCCGACTCCCCATATCGTCTTTATATACTCGTCAGAAGATATTTGGGCAATTTTTTTACGGATATTTGAGACATGGACACTAATGGTATTGTCATCGCCTAAGTAAGTCCCTTTCCAGATTCTTTCATAAATCTCCCTTTTAGAAAAAGCACGCTCAGGATGGCTCACAAATAAAGATAAAATATCAAATTCTGCATTCGTTAATTGCAGCTCGGTTTTTTCTAAAGATACGGTTAGTTTTTCTAGATTGATTTCGAGTCCTCGCCATACTTTCACCGCCGTTTGTTTTGGATAAGCATTTGCTTTTCGTAATTGAACTTCAACTCTAGCTACGACCTCTTTTTGATTAAACGGCTTGGTTATATAATCGTCTGCCCCTATTTTTAATACATGTACTTTATCTTCTATATCAACCTTGGCTGATATCACAATAATTGGAATACCACTCTTTTCCTTAACCTGTTTTATTAATTCTTCTCCACTTATACCTGGTAACATCAAGTCCAATAATATTAAATCGTAAGTATTTTGTTGCAGCTGTAGGAGACCTTCTGTACCGGAATAAGCGACAACCGTATCCATACCTATTTTTGTTAAAATCAAGTTCAATAACTTACTAATTTCTTGATCATCTTCAATAATTAAAATTCTTTTACCTTTACTCATTTTCATCACCCGTCTTTGAAACATTTCGTTCTGAATTAATTACTATTGATTAAATAATTATAGCTTATTTTGTTCGATGTTGACTGAATCATTTTGAGAATAGAAAAAACGAATAGTATTTTACGTTACATTAAAAAACCCGTTTTGAAAACAAGATTATCAAAACGAGGCAATCTATATTTTATATCTTATAGTATTAGGTAAAATCTCTTTTGACGTTACCGCCAGTTCCATCACACCGCACAAGCGAGTTTCCAACATATGTAAATTAGATGGCACATTTTTCAAGCGTGACTAGTACAACTAGTATGCCTTTTTCTTAGCAGTTATCTCAATTGCTTACCAAAGACGATATGCCAATGTAAGTGTTTTGAGTCCTGATAATCTCCCAAGTTCGTTATGACTCTACAAGCTCCGTTCTCTTCTGTAACCATAGTAGCAACCTTTTTAATTACCCCTAGTAACTCAAGTAATAATCCATCATCACTTTCTTCTAAAGTAATTAGAGAAGAGATATGTTTCTTGGGAATTGCAACAATATGTACTGGGTAAAAAGGTTTTGTA
>NZ_JBPPZG010000310.1:0-1855 GCF_051918545.1 Pseudogracilibacillus amylolyticus (SeqCode)
ACAAGTGCATACAGTGCATCAAAGTTTGGCGTATTAGGCCTGACAGAATCACTTGCAATGGAAGCGCGAAAATCTAATATTCGTGTTACTGCACTTACGCCAAGTACGGTTGTGACTGATTTGGCAATTAATCAAGGTCTAGTGAAAGGCGATGAGGAAAACGTACTTCAGGCAGAGGATTTAGCTGAACTTATCGTGGCACAGCTGAAATTAAATAAACGAGTATTTGTGAAATCTGCAGGACTTTGGACGACAAATCCTTAATTTTTTTTATATAGCTTTGGTGGGTAAGCAGAGATTGATAAACAAAAAGTGTGAAATTAAAATTTTGAAGTGATCAGAAGTAATCGTTTCTCATTATTTAGGGAGACGATTACTTTTTTATCACTAAGGCATATTGAACTAAATAGATGGATAATTTTACCGTACCATTTATCTGTTTCTTTCTACCTTTGTGATAGTCTTGCATAATTATTGACTGACTATAAGGATGATGTTTATTATTTATACTTTGAAAAAAGATGAAAATATCGCCGAACAATTCCTCACCATTGCATCCGAATAGGAGATAGAAGGAGACGAAGCGTTCAATTCGTTTTGATGAAAATCAGCTAGAAGTAATAGGGACTTTGGAACGGAAAATGAGCGATCATTTCCAAATAAAGACAATAGGTCTCAAGATACTGATCTTTTTTTAAAGAGCATATAAAGGTAAAACAGGTTCTAAATTCCTGCGTCTTTATCCTCTTGAGAAAATGTTGGCACATTGATTTACTAAGATAGTATGGGGATTTTTTGGAAAAAAGACAGGGAGTAGATGATGAACATGAGAAAGTTCTTTATTATTATTTGTTTAATAATGGTTTTGACAGGGTGCAGCCAGCTTATGGATGATGTCCTCTATAAGTTTACAGATGGTGAACGAGTTTCGAAACAAGTTCCGGATGAAGATATAGAAAATTACGATGATTCGGAGATGGAAAGAAATAATAATTTAATTGATGATGAAAATTTTTTGGATGAACGTGAAGCAATTGAAAATTTTATGGAAAAGCAACGAGAATTGTTAAAACCGGGTTTTATTAAAAATGAAAAAGATATGATTGATATGCAATTAGACTATATGCCTATAGATGGTATGTTAAATTATTCTGCTTATTATGAAGGGAGTCAAAATGTCCCAATCATCTTTTATAAAGGAATGACAAATATTAGCGAAAAATTTCTTGAAGATCGATACAGTGAGTTCCAAGATAAAAAGAAATTGGACCATGATAAAATTGATGGTATGTACGGTTTGATGGGTGACTCTTACCAAACCTATGATATGTGGGGGCAATACAAAGGAAATGTGTACAATATTGGAATAGCGAAGGAAAACGACGAAACGAATGAAAAATTAGTTGAAATGATTAGTCAAACATTAAAAACAGAAGCAGAAGGTGCTTACGATCCCCTGTATAGTATATTTTCTATCGATATGGATAAAGTTAAATTCCCTAAACTAAATAATGATTACTCGGAACTTAGCACGTTGTCAATTAATTATTTTGGGTATGATGATAAATTGTCGCTAGATGTAAATTATCAAATCGGTGGCTATGATTCAATTAAATATTCTATATTTGAAAAAGAAATAACGTTGCCTGATTACTATAAACCAATAGATGACGTAGAGACTGAAAATGGTGTAAAAGTTACGATATACAAAGAAGACGATCGAGATAATGAAATTTTCAAATGGACAGATGGTACTTATTTTTATGAGCTAAACTTTCGGAAGCAGGATAAAAGTTTAGTTAATTCAGCAGATATTCTTGCAATTATTGATTCTGCGATGGAGGATGAACGAGAA
>NZ_JBPPZG010000310.1:1865-3096 GCF_051918545.1 Pseudogracilibacillus amylolyticus (SeqCode)
CATCCAAAATTAGGTAAACCAGAAAAGAAAGTGGAGAAATATCTTAACAAATGAAATAAACTAATAAAAATTACTCTCTCTCACATCGAGTAGAGAGTAATTTTTCATGTTGAAAACTTATACGGAAGTCGCTCCCTGCCCACCATCGATTCTGTAATACGAGCCGCTAATGAAGGAAGCTTGTTCAGATGATAAGAATACCATTAAATCTGCAATTTCTTCGGCTGTTGCGTAACGGTTCATCGGTACAGATGCTTCAAATTGTTTCCGAGCTTCCTCGGCTTGATCCCCGGCAGCGTTTTTCTCAATTCTGCGCATCATTTCTGTATTAACACCAGATGGACAAACTGCATTTACTCGGACACCGTATTGCGCCATTTCTAATGCAGCTGATTTATTAAGCCCGATCACCGCGTGTTTAGAGGCTACGTAATGACTCATCCCGGGAGCACCGAGCAGTCCTCCATTAGAGGCAGTGTTGACAACAGCTCCACTTTTTTGTTCTTGCATCACTTGTAGTACATATTTTAAACCTAAAAAGACACCCTTCACGTTAACGTCCATTACATTTTGAAAGTTTTCTACTGTTTGTTCAGTAATATTTTTAAATTCACCATTGATGCCCGCGTTATTAATAAATACATCAATTCGCCCGTATTGTTCCTTTGTTTTCTTCTTTGGCAACATTTGCTGTAAGTAATAATATATCTTTACTGTCGATGGATTCAGCTGCTTTAGTAATTGCTTCATTTTTTAAATCGACTAATGCTAATTTTGCACCTTCTTTTGCAAATGCTTTTGCAGCTGCGATTCCGATTCCACCTGCTGCACCGGTGATAAGTACTACCTTGTCTTTAAATTGCATCTTTACCACAACTCCTTTATTTATTTTATCCTTTAAACTTCTTTCTTTGCGGTCTTTAAAAAGGCAATAGCCATCATAATAATAATCACGGAAAAAGGAAGTGCTGCGATGATCAGCATATTCTGAAATCCTTGGATGCCCCCAGAATACAATACGATCGCGGCCATTCCGGCTAACACAAGGCCCCAAACAATTTTTACTGGATTGGCAGGGTTAAGTCGTCCTTTCGTACTGAACATGCCGAGGACGAATGTTGCCGAGTCTGCAGACGTTATAAAAAATATGGCAATGACAAAAATAGTGAAGAACGATAAGATGCCACCGAGTGGGTAATGCTCGAACATTCCGAATGTAGTTGTTTCTGTT
>NZ_JBPPZG010000311.1:0-3092 GCF_051918545.1 Pseudogracilibacillus amylolyticus (SeqCode)
TTGAGCATCCACATTATCATCTCCATACACAATCAATTCTATTATACTAAGATTTCATGTGAAATGAAAAAATAGCGTCTTCCTTATGAAGGATGAAAAGTATTGATTCAGCGATTTCGTTCAACAATTCAGCGCAAATGTTCTTCAATTCAGCGAATCTAATTTTTATTCAGCGATTTCGACCAGGAATTCAGCGTTTTTTTAAATATTTCAGCGCTTTAATATTTAAGCAAAATTTTCCATTGACATTTTTCTTTTTTATGTGACAATTAATATCATAAAATGAATATTTTCCTTTAAATTAGTCCTGTGAGGCTAACAAGGTGAACGTCGGATACGTATGTCTTTCATGATGTACGTCTATACTATACGTATGTGATATACACCTTGTTATCAAGGTGTTTTTTTATTGTTCACATGAAGGAGAATAAAAAGGAGAAAAAATAGATGGCAAAATATGATGAGATTCAAGTTCATGAACGACCACCATTACAGCAGAGCGTACCACTAGGAATTCAACATTTATTTGCTATGTTTGGTTCAACAGTATTAGTTCCAATCCTTTTTGGTGTAAACCCTGCAATCATTTTACTTATGAACGGGATAGGAACAATCCTATATTTATTCATTACAAAAGGAAAAATCCCTGCTTATTTAGGATCCAGTTTTGCATTTATTTCGCCAGTACTCGTTGTACTTGGGAAATATAATGGCGAAGAAGGTTTCAGCTATGCTTTAGGCGGATTTTTAATGGTTGGGATCGTTTTAACTTTCGTTGGTATCATTATTAAATTTATTGGTACAAGTTGGATCGATGTTTTGTTTCCACCGGCTGCAATGGGAGCAATCGTTGCGGTTATTGGACTTGAACTCGTTCCTGTTGCAGCAGAGATGGCTGGTTGGATTGCACCTGCTGATGCCGGCACCAATTGGACGATGGATTCAACAGCTGCACTTGTCGCTCTATTGACGTTATTAATTACGATTGTATTTTGGGTAACGATGCGTGGATTTTTAAAAATCATTCCAATTTTATTAGGAATAATTTCCGGATATATTATTGCCTACTTTTTCGGACTGCTTCAATTAGACCTTGTTGAGGAAGCTACATGGATAACGATGCCAGAACTTTATACGATGAAATTTGATTGGTCGGCAATTTTTATCATCTTGCCTGCCGCACTCGTGTTAATTCCTGAACATATCGGTCATTTGTTTGTAACTGGTAATATTGTAGGTAAAGATTTAACGAAGGATCCTGGATTAGACCGTTCCTTTATCGGTAATGGGGTGTCAACGATTATCTCAAGCTTTTTCGGTTCTACACCGAACACTACTTATGGAGAAAATATCGGTGTACTTGCGATTACACGTGTTTACTCTACTTGGGTCATCGGTATGGCTGCAGTGATGGCGATCATCTTATCATTCTTCGGAAAACTTGCAGCACTTATTCAATCGATCCCAACACCAGTTATGGGTGGAATTTCCTTACTTCTTTTCGGAATTATTGCGGCAAGTGGAATCCGAATGCTCGTTGAATCAAAAATTGACTATTCGAAATCCCAAAACTTAATTTTAACCTCTGTTGTTCTAGTTATTGGTATTAGCGGCGCGTCAATCAATATTGGTAAAGTAGCATTAACCGGAATGGGGCTTGCAACTGTTGTTGCAATTATTCTCGGATTATTCTTTAAAATACTAGAAATACTAAAGCTATCGAATGAATAATTTTCAAAATTGAGATAGTTTTTCCAGTATATATCGATTATAATATTTTGAAAAGGAGGGCTTACGAGATGAAAGAAAAAGTTGAAAGTGGTCTCTTTGGTGAATTTGGCGGCAGCTATGTCCCAGAAGATTTACAAACCGTTTTAGAAGGACTAGCCGAGGCGTTCGAAACATATAAAGATGACCCCGAGTTTCAAGAAGAGTTTCGATATTATTTAAGAGAATATGTAGGTAGAGACAATCCATTAACTTTTGCACAAAACTTAACCCAAAAAATCGGTGGTGCAAAAATTTATTTAAAGCGTGAAGATTTAAACCATACAGGTGCACATAAAATCAATAATGCGATTGGGCAAATTTTACTTGCCAAGCGAATGGGGGCAACTCGTGTTATTGCTGAAACTGGCGCTGGTCAACATGGTGTTGCAACGGCTACAGCATGTGCGATGTTTAATATCCCCTGTACTATTTATATGGGAAAACATGATACCGAAAGACAAGCCTTAAATGTGTTTCGTATGGAATTGCTAGGAGCTACAGTTGTACCAGTAGAAGCTGGACAAGGCAGACTTAAAGATGCGGTGGATGCGGCACTTGGCGATTTAATTGAAAACTATCAAACTACTTTTTATTTACTCGGCTCTGCTGTAGGGCCACACCCTTATCCGACAATGGTAAAACATTTTCAATCGATAATTAGCGAAGAATCTAAGCAACAGATTTTAGAAAAAGAAGGAAAACTTCCGACAGCAATAGTAGCTTGTGTTGGTGGTGGAAGCAATGCAATTGGGGCATTCGCTCATTATATCGAAGATGAAAATGTACGCTTAATTGGTGTGGAGCCGAAAGAAGCTGCATCCATTACTGAAGGAGTTCCTGCTGTCATTCATGGATTTAAATGTCTCACTCTCCTGGATGAAGACGGTGAACCAGCACCGACCCACTCGATTGCAGCGGGGCTAGATTATCCTGGCATCGGACCTGAACATAGTTATTTAAAAACGAATGGCCGTGCAGAATATGTAACCATTACCGGAGACGAAGCTTTAGAGGCCTTTAAGGAATTGTCGCAAGTAGAAGGAATTATCCCGGCACTTGAAAGTTCCCATGCAATTGCTCATACAATAAAACTTGCAAAAGAACTTACAAAAGATGACGTTATAATTGTTAATTTATCAGGTCGCGGGGATAAGGACGTTGACCAAGTGTTTCAAATGGAAAAATTTTAAGATATTCTGGCGGGATGGTTACTTCTTTTCAAAAACATCTCGCCAGTCTTTTTATGTATAAAATTAATCCCAAATCTGATCTAATCGTGGTGCATAGAATTCAATTGCTTTTTGATAACTTAAAATTTCACT
>NZ_JBPPZG010000312.1:0-3091 GCF_051918545.1 Pseudogracilibacillus amylolyticus (SeqCode)
ATCCATCCATTGCGTACCCTATCGTCGAGGCCCAAAGCGTCTTCCATTGATATCCTGTAATTTTTTCTGCCCCAACTTCTGTATTAGTTAAACTGTTTTCTATATTCGTCTCCATTTTTTTCCTCCCTAGATCGTAAACTATGTTGCAAAGAAAGAAACTATCAAATTATTGTTACCACATTTTATCCTGTCACGTTGCTAAATTGTCTGCGCTATCATTCTTGCCTTTACAAACACTAGCCCATTACATAATATCTTTTTTAATTCATACCATCTTCTCTCCTGACCATTGTCAAACCTTTTTAAATTGAGCAAAATAGTAATAAGTTTTTAACAATTAATTAAATTCAATTATAATAAGTAACTTGTTCGTTTGGAATGTACGAATTAGACAAAATAAAATACCTTTTTTGTCGAAACCACCAATACTATATTCTTAACAGTCCAAAAAACAAAAAAATTAATCGGCTGTAACATTCGATTTCTCCAACGACTAGTAAGATTCTCTTAAAAAATACAAATTTTTAGCATCCTTTACAAACCACAAAGGAGTTACTTTTAGCATTAAAAGTATAACACAGATTAGAAATATACAAGAAAACGAATTATTACTGACTTTATTATTTTAATCCGGCACCGAATTAGAATGAAGTTAGAGTGGGTGTAAGATCTTAGTAAAAATCCTCTTAATAATATAAAAAAACGTGGTTCGCATCGATCGCGAGCCACGCTATTAGAAAACTTGGCTTATCGCCAAGCCTTAGTTGCACTTATGCGAGTCAAGAAAGTTTTATACTTATCTGCCAAAGAAAGCGGTCATTCATCTCCCCATTTACGGAGAATTCTGACCGCTTTTACCTAAAACATTAGAAAAATCGCTTTTATATTTATGCTGGATTTATTTGTAGTTCTACTGTAATTGTAATTTCGTCTCCTACTAATACGCCACCAGTTTCTAATGCCTGGTTCCAAGTTAAACCGAATTCTTTTCTTGAAATTTTTGTTTCTGCTTCAAAACCTACTACATCCACACCCCATGGATTTTTACCGGCACCAGTTCGAGTCACCTTAAATGTTGCTTTTTTCGTTGTATCTTTTATTGTAAGGTCGCCCGTAACATCGTACTCATCTTCACTAGTTTCAACAATTTCGGTTGAGTTAAATGTAATGTTAGGATATTTTTCTACTTCGAAAAAATCTTCTGAGCGAAGATGATTATCACGATCTTCATTATTAGTATTAATTGTTGATGCATCGATGTTGAATGTGATCTTGGCATCCGTTAAATTGTTTGGATCGCCTTCAACAGATCCCTCTACTCCTGTAAAATTACCTCTTACATTTGTAACCATCATATGTTTTACTTTAAAACCTACTTCAGTATGTGCTGTATCTACTTTCCAATTTGCCATAATAAAATTCTCCTTCCAAATTATCGTTTATATTTATACTATAATCTACTATTATCTCGAATTCAAGATATTTTACTTAAACATACTTTAATTTGTTAAATTTATTTTAAAAGGTACTATGTATTAACAAATTATCCAATAACAATATGCCCAAAATAATAATAAATAAACCAATACAATTACAAACTGACTCTTTTCTTTTTAGTTAATTATACTTACAATATTATTGAAAAGGTGCTCCAATTAAGGATGGGATTTAATGTATAGTTGGTTTTATAATCCTGAGATCCAATTTAATATGTGGGATTTCACTCATCTTTTAACTATTATTATTGGTTGCGGATTGATTATTTTTATATTTTTATTCAGAATACAACTTTTACCATATCGTCGTGCTATTCGGCTTACAACAGGCATGTTACTCGTCCTTAGTCGCATAAGCTTGGATATTTGGTATATTAATACGAGAATGTGGGACATAAAGTCTTCTCTGCCGTTTGAACTTTGTAGCATTTCGTCTCTAGCCTGTGCGGTGATGCTTTTTACAAAAAGTCACCGGTTATTTGAGGTGTTTTACTTTCTTGCTATTGGTGGTGCTATACAAGCAATTATTACACCCGATTTATTTTTTGGATTTCCTCAATTCCGATATATCCAGTTTTTTGTCGATCATTTTATGCTTCTACTAGCTCCGTTACTAATGATTTGGTTATATCATTTTACGATTACTTTAAAATCTCTTTTAAAAGCGTTCATAACAATTAATGTCATTGCCGCTATTGTGTTCATCATCAATCACCTTTTATCGGCAAATTATATGTTTTTAAGAAGCAAACCTAGTGGTGGAAGTTTGTTAGATTTTTTAGGGCCATATCCTTGGTATCTATTATCACTTGAAGCAATTACGCTAGGGATATTTTTTCTTTTGTATTTGCCCTTTTTGGCTAAAAAATTGGGATGAAAAAAATTGTTTTCCAAGTAAAAATACGGGTATCTTCTATATAAAGATGTGAAATACTATCCTTTGTAGACATACGGTTTCAATTTTAAAGGGAGGAACTGCTAATGGGTGATAATGAAAAGCGCCGAAAGTTTGAAGTCAATGAAGAAGTTATAAATCAAGAAGAGGATTCTGAACAAGGATCTCAACTGCAATCTAATCAAATGGAACAATCAATGGGGAATAAAAAGGAAAATGATTAATGGAGGTGAACCCCGCCCCACCAAATCTGTGAATTTGGAAGGGGCTTTCCTTGACTTATCTGAAGACTACCAAGGCTAAGCTCCACTAATTGCCCCGCAATTTGAAGGGAGCATGCGCCTTCGCCTTTATTTATTCAACTTAATAGCTGAAAATACAGCAATCTCCAAAAGCTTTCAGAGGATTCATTGTTTATTAGTTTGCCGAACTTCATTTTCATGACACATCTTTAAGTTCAGCTTTTCTTTTGATAACGGGTTTTATTTCAGCTATTAAAATTGCCGTCATGATCAGAGCTGCTCCAATCATCATCCGAACAGTCAATAGTTCATGTAAAAATAGAACCGACAACACCATGCCAAAAAATGCTTCCATCGATAATAGTATCGCTGCTCTTGTAGCTGTCGTATATTTAAATGCGATATTTTGCGAAAGATATGCTATGGTTGTAGAAAAAATCGCTAAATAAATTAAGGAA
>NZ_JBPPZG010000313.1:0-3083 GCF_051918545.1 Pseudogracilibacillus amylolyticus (SeqCode)
AGGTTTTATGTCACTTGGCATAATCCAAACGATATAAAGTAAAAAAGCCAAATACATACAATAAAAAAAGCGTTTTACCATGCAATTCACCCATTCTCTTCTAGTAGTACGGTAATAATGATGTCTATTACAGGCTAGAAGTAATCATGACAAAATTAATGATTGTTCATTATTTCTGTTTGTAAAAATTAGTTAGTCTTAGTAAAAAAAGTTGAAGATAGCTCTGGAGTATGACCTTTTTAAAAATAAACTGATGCAATAGAGGATTTTACCGGGCATAGCTCCTTGATCAATCATTATTACTTCAAGAAGATTCATAAAACGTTCATTCCTTTTCTGTTTATTTCTGCCAATATATATTACTATTATATTGGGAGGGAATATCATGGAAAAAACTTATAAAAATATTCTTGTGGCAATAGACGGATCAAAAGGGTCAGAGATTGCTCTAAATAAAGCAATCGACGTAACAAAACGTGATGGAGCAACACTTCATCTTGTTCACATTATGGAACATTACAACTTCCCTGGTGATACAGGAGCGATTAAGAAAACTCAAGAAAAATTGGGTAACGAACTTCTTGAAAATAATCGCGAGCTTGCTCTTAATAACGGAATAACAGAAGTGAACACAAAACTTGAATTTGGGAATCCGAAGTCATTAATTCCTAAAAAAATCGCGAGAGAAATTGACGCCGATCTAATAGTTTGTGGAGCCACTGGATTGAATACTTTTGAACGGATACTTGGCAGTGTATCAGAAAATATCACTCGTTCCGCAGCTTGCGATGTACTGATCGTTAGAAATTCTGAAGATTGATAGAAACAATTGTAATAATATAAGGCACTTTATTTTATAAATTATATCACCAAAAAATAAAAGCTTGGCTTATCACCAAATTGGTATAAGCCCCAGTCTTTTATTTAACCATTGCCTACTTGTAAGAGGTTCATGTTAGATTCGACTCTAACAAAATAGTAATTGTATCAACATTTCCTTAATTCTATTCCATTTTGCTCGAAGGTCTATTGTCATTACTTCCATCGTTATCCGATCATCCCAACGATAAACTTCAAGGCGTTCATGCCCACTGTAAGGATATATTAAAATTCCTCTCACCTTCTCTAATTCCCTAGAAAAATTTCAGCGAAAAAGAATAATCTTTACTAGAAATAAACTGTCTTAATTGATGGACAAGTTACATAGTATCTATAAAAGAGTCCTTTCAAAATTATTTAGAAAGGGGATTGGATGAAAAAACTAACCTCTGTATTTTATATTTCCATCAGCTTGTCGATTATTTTTATATTATGGGGTGCGCTTGCTCCGAATCATCTTGAGAGGGTCGCAACCAATTTGCAAATTTCTTTACAAGTCAAGTTCGGTTGGCTTTATCATCTAATAGTTGGGATGATCCTGCTATTTTCAATTTATCTTGCCTTATCAAAATATGGAAAAATTAAACTTGGTAAAGATAATGAGAAACCAGAATATAGCACATTCAGTTGGTTTGCGATGTTATTTAGTGCCGGAATGGGAATTGGCCTTGTATTTTGGGGAGTTGCCGAACCTCTGTCTCACTATTACGAACCACCGATTGGAGATGCACAGTCGCAGGTTGCAGCGAAAAATGCACTTCCTTTAACTTTCTTTCATTGGGGGCTACATCTATGGGCAATTTATGCACTCGTTGCTTTATCGTTAGCTTATTTTAAATTTAGAAGAAATTTACCCGGTACCATTAGTGCAACATTTTATCCTTTGTTTGGAGATTATGTAAGAGGACCTTTGGGGATTATTATCGATACTTTTGCTGTATTCGCTACCGTATTTGGAGTTGCCACTTCCCTCGGTTTTGGGGCAATTCAAATCAATGGTGGACTGCATTACTTAAACAATAGTATTCCTTATGGATTCAGCACACAATTTGTCATTATTATAGGTATTACATTTTTGTTCATGATTTCTGTTCTTTCCGGAATTGAAAAAGGAATGAAGTTGATGAGCAATATCAATATTATCCTTGCCATACTATTATTATGCTTTTTCTTAAGTTTCGGGCCAACATCATTTTTATTCCAGTCATTTGCTACCTCGTTGGGAAGATATACAGAATTCCTTCCAAAAATAAATTTTAGCCTTGCTCCACTTAGTCAAAATGGAAATAAGTGGGTTAACGATTGGACGGTTTTTTATTGGGCATGGTGGATTTCATGGTCACCTTTTGTCGGTTCATTTATCGCCCGTATATCAAAAGGTCGCACCATTCGGGAATTTATCATTGGTGTATTGGCAGCCCCAACGCTATTTTGTGCACTATGGTTTACTGTATTAGGTGGTACTGGAACCCATTTTGAACTATTTGGTGATGGCGGTATCTGGCAAGCTATGAATCAAGGAATCAATTCAGAAAACGCCTTATTTGCAACACTTGGTCAATTGCCGTTCAGTACAATCACGATCATTGTATCAATCATCTTAATCGGAACCTTTTTCATTACTTCCGCTGACTCAGCAACATTCGTCATGGGGATGCAAACAACAAATGGAATGCTTCATCCGCCCAATCAAATAAAAGCGATCTGGGGCATTATCCAAGCAGCAGCGGCTGTAGTCCTTCTTTGGTCAGGAGGGTTAAACGGACTGCAATCTGCTGCAATTGCCTCTGCATTTCCATTTGCAGTCATTTTAATCTTTCTAATGATCTCATTACATAAAGGATTACAAGAAGAAAAATAAAGCTTACATGATTGGAATAGTACGTGTTCAAAAGGAGGATAAAAAGGACCAAGTCGGCTAAGGTCGCCACGTCCTGTGGCAACGCCGACACTAGCACGTCCTGTGCGTCGAAAGTTCGAGGCGGCGTAGCTTCGAGCAGCGGAATGTATGCTTTAGATACATGAGCATATGTTCTTGCACGCAGAAAAAGTGCTTTTCTTTTTCAAGGAGCGGAGAAGCAAGCCAACGAGCTTCCACAGGATGTGGTGACTTCGACGTTCGACACAGGACGTGTCGGTATTTAGTCGAAGTTCCCCTAACGCAGTGTCATTTTTACCGGACTTTTTGAACATCCTCTTATAGC
>NZ_JBPPZG010000314.1:0-3080 GCF_051918545.1 Pseudogracilibacillus amylolyticus (SeqCode)
CCGCTGGGATGTGCATTGTAACAGCTCTGTACAGTTTGATACTACTATCACAATGGTTGATTGGAGCCGGAGGGCAGTCGACTCCTGTGGGAAAAGCACAAAGTGAACGCAGACTAAGAACGCCACGTCCTGTGGCAACGTCTGCACTAGTACATCCTGTACGTCGGAAGACTCAGAAGCAGTGGTTTTCTGCTTCGGAGGCTGAAGCCGTGCCCACGGAAAGCGAAGTATTCTGCCGTAGCGGTATTTTACATCGCAACTTTGTTTAGATATTTGCAGAGCAAATTAACCTAAGTTACTAAACAGTTTATGGAAATGAGCAATGAAATTTTATAAAAGTTTCCTAAAGAAAAATCCGAACTAATGCAAATTTAAACTGGACAAATTTGAAGCATAGTTCGGATTTATATGACTAAAACAAGGTTGTCCTATCCTCACTGTTTATTCGGTAGATAGTAATATAAAACATTTGACTAAACGCTACTTAGGCATTCGCCATTAAGGGCTTGCACTCCAGAGCATAAGTGCAACATCACTTCTGTCTTTCGCCATTACGGCTCTAAGGAAGGTCGACTAAGAACGGGCATTTGCCCCCAACGTCGGCATACCCCTAGTAATGAGGGGATATTTTCTTTAGCGAATGCCAAGTTTTCATTATAATTCTACTTCAAATCTGGAGGTGACCATAAGGATGAATAATAAAATTTTGCAAGTACATCATTTAACAAAACACTTCGATATCGGAAAAGGCCAGGTAGTTCAAGCAGTAAATGGTGTTAGCTTTTATGTGAATAAAGGAGAAACTTTTGGACTTGTTGGTGAATCTGGTTGTGGTAAGTCTACTATTGGTCGAACAATCATCGGTCTATATGATAAAACCGCCGGAGATGTTATTTTTAAAGGAAAAAACATTCAAACATTTACGGAAAAAGAAAAGTTCGTATTTTATCGTGAAATGCAAATGATTTTTCAAGATCCATATGCATCTCTAAATCCACGTTCTACTGTCAGAGAAGTCATTTCGGAGCCAATGGAAGTACACGGATTATATAAAAATAAGCGGGAACAACTCGAAAGAGTCTATCAACTTTTGGAAGAGGTTGGGTTGAGCAGGGATCATGCCAATCGTTATCCCCATGAATTTAGTGGGGGGCAGCGTCAAAGAATTGGTATTGCTCGTGCGCTTGCTTTAAATCCAAGTTTTATTATTGCTGATGAACCAATTTCGGCATTAGATGTGTCTGTTCAAGCTCAAGTTGTTAATCTATTAAAAAGACTTCAAGCGGAAAAAGGGTTAACCTTTTTATTTATTGCTCACGATTTATCAATGGTAAAGCAAATCTCTGATCGAATTGGTGTCATGTATTTAGGGAATATGGTTGAACTTACTGACAGTGCAGCACTATATGAATCTCCACTTCATCCTTATACAGAAGCGCTTTTATCGGCAATTCCGATACCTGATCCTGATATTGAAGAAAGTCGGGAACGAATTATTTTACGAGGTGAGTTACCAAGCCCTATTAACCCGCCAAGTGGTTGTGTTTTTAGGACTCGTTGCCCGAAAGTAATGGATATTTGTAAGACGAAAAAGCCGATTTGGCAAGAAGTTGAAAAAAATCATTTTGTCGCTTGTCATTTATATGAGGCAAAAAAATCAGGAGGGAGAAATGAAAGATTATCAACAGTTTGAAAAAGCAGCTCAACATTTAATAGAGAAATACAAAGTTCCCGGAAGTATCGTAGCGATTGCGCACCATGGGAAAATTATTTATGAGAAACCATTTGGATATAGAAATATGGAAGAGTCAAAACGAGTAACTCGGGATACAGTATTCGGCCTAGCTTCAATAACAAAATCTTTTACTTGTGTTGCTATTATGCAGCTTGCTGAACAAGGGAAATTAGATATTTACTCTCCAGTGATTACGTATTTACCAAATTTTAAAATAAAAAATCTCGGCTACTTAAAAGAAATAACGATATTTCACTTTATGACACATTCATCTGGACTACCTCCACTTCCTTCACTCGACCTTGCAATGTTTCGAGAAAGAAATGATGAGTCAATGATTGATTTTATTGACCAACATGAAGAAACGCTCCTAAATACTTATGATGATTTAATAAACTTTATTTCAAATGTAGCATTATTTTCAAAACCAGGAAAGTTGTTTAGTTATTCAAATGACGCCTATGCTTTGCTAGGAGCCATTATTGAAAATGTAAGCGGTATGACTTATGAACAATATGTACTTGAAAATGTGATTAAACGATGTGGATTAAAAGATACTTTTTTCCATATTGATGACGATAAAACGTATAACAATATTACAACTTGCTATGAACAGCATGAGGAGGATGGGACGATATATGCTGTTCAAGATTGGTGGGATGCCCCATCAATGCGTGCAACTGGATTTTTAAAGTCCACAGCAAGTGATATGCTCACTTTTTCAACGTTATTTATTAATAAAGGGATTGTAAACAATACTCGTATTTTATCTGAAGAAAGTGTGAAACAAATGCTACAGGCCCATATTAAAATGGATCCGGAAAAGTATTATGGTTTCGGTTTTGCAATTACACCAAATTATTTTGGCAAAAAATTAGTCGATCATGGAGGAAGCTTACAATCCATTTCTTCTAAGTTCGCAATTATTCCAGAAGAAGGGATTAGCATCATCGTATTAGCCAATTTATCAGGCTTTCCTGCTTCAAAAATAATGGAACTTGCTTTAAATACTTATTTTGGAAGGGACTTAGATGCGCATCATCTTTCCCATGAAGAATATAAAGTAGCGCCTAATAAACTAGCATTATATGAAGGAGAGTATCAATCTGGTGAAGGCATGGACATCGTTATAAATGTAAAAAATGATAAAATTACCTTTTCATATAAAGGGGAATATTATCCAACTAAATTTATTTGTGACAACGTATTTTATGCTTATATGGATGATGTTTTTGAACCTATAGAAATAGTAATAGATAATGCCGGAAATGCAATTGCTATTTCTATTTTTCATCGGATCGTTCCAAAAGTTAACTAATGCTTATTTTAGTAGCTAAGTGACTCG
>NZ_JBPPZG010000315.1:0-3051 GCF_051918545.1 Pseudogracilibacillus amylolyticus (SeqCode)
TTTGCACGAACAATTGCCTGGGTCCTGTTTCTCACTTGTAATTTTTGATAAATGATATGATTATATACTTTAACTGTACCTTCAGTTAAGAAGAGTTTAAGAGCTATTTCTTTATTTGTATACCCTTCCTCCATATAGTGTAATATCTTTTGTTCTTGGTAAGTTAATTCTTCAATTTGCTTCTCACTAGTAACTTGTCTACCTGTTATCCTCCTTAAAATTGCATTGATTCTTGCTATTAATTCATTCGGATCAAATGGTTTCGTCAGATAATCATCCCCACCCAATTCTAAGCTTGAAACAATCGATTGCTTTTCAGTTAAGCTACTTAAATAAATGATTGGGATATCTTTATACTTTTTATCTTTACGAACTTTTTTACAAACTTCATGACCATTCATCTCCGGCATTACTATATCTAAAACTAATAAATCCGGATCAAATTTTTTAATTTTCTCTAAAGCTTCTATCCCGTTTTGGGCGGTAATTACTTGATAGTTATTTTTCTCCAAGTATAGTTGTAGCAAATTAAGAATTTTTCTTTCATCTTCTGCCACTAAAATTTTCCCTTTTTTAGTCACTTTCGTATTCCCCCTTTATTGGTAACGTAAAATAAAATGAACTCCCTTCTTCAATTTGACTTGTAACGCCAATTTCTCCTTTATGAAAATCAATAATTTCTTTACATATTGCCAGGCCTAAACCTGCGCCTCTATAAGTACTATTTGTCTGATCACTAGCTTTATAAAATCTTTCGAAAATATATGGTATATCCTCTTTGCGAATTCCCCTCCCGGTATCTTTAATGTTAATTTTAACTTCTTTATTATTTGTTAAAGACGGTAATTCAATTTCTATATTTACTGTTCCGCCACTAGGGGTGAACTTCTGTGCATTTACAAGTAAATTACTAATTACTTGTCGAATGCGAATAGGATCAATCGTACAAATTATTCTTGTATTTAGTGGGACAGAATATATCTCCTCGTAATATATTTTTAAATCTTTTTCTGCATAAATTGATTTTTGCTCCTCATAAAACTTCTTAATAAATAATTGAATATCGGTATCTTCAAAATGAAAGGCAACGTGTCCTGATTCAAACCTTGAAAGTTCCTGTAAATCTTTAATCATATGAGCCATCATTTGAGCATCGTTATATATTGCTCGTAAATAAGAAGTATCATTTTTCGAAACTACTCCATCCAATATTGCTTTTACATACCCTTGAATAAATGTTAGCGGAGTATTTAATTCATGGGAAACACTTGCTAGTAAATGCTTGCGAGCTTTTTCAATCCTTTTTAAATTTGTATTTGCTTCTTGCAGTTGATCCGTTCGTTCTTCCACTTTTTGCTTCCAACGATTCATTTAGTTTATATAAATCTTCTGTAAGCTTTTCTGTCTGTGTAAAAGAACGCGAGGAAATTCTAGCTAGATGAATAGATTGTATAAATAAATAGAATAATAAACCTAATGATACTAATTCTTCTGTCTCTAATTTATGGGTATAGTATAAAAAGTCATTCATTACCGCTAACGCTATTACAAATAATGCTAGCAAATGAAGGTAAGCGCCTTCGAGTTTTTGTTTTACACTATAAAGAGTCATGATAAGTAAGTTTGCTATGATAATTATCGTTATGATCTGAAAAAAACTTAGGGTATTAGTAAATATTCTCGCAGGGGTTACAACTATAAAAATGCTATATAAAAATAATATTCCTATATACAACGAATTCAGTTTTTTTAACCTTTCTACATACATTTCTCTGCTTACAAATAGTAGAAAAAATAATAGGCCAAACGTATTTGCTAAGTATTCTAATGTTACAGCTAGTTCCCAATTAATATCCGGTATTATTTTAATTAACAATGCATCTTTTAATAATAATGTTCGGAGCGTAATTGCAAAACAGGTCAAAGATAAAAAGAGCGCTGACCAGTTTTTCCTGCGAAATAAAAACATTATAAGATGATAAAAACCTATTATAAATATACTTCCAGCTATCAATCCTTGTAACAATATGGTTTTTTCTCTTAGAATTGCCATCTGTTCAGCTGTCCCAAGCGCGATAGAGTCCCATAATCCTGATTTTCGTTGATGAAAATTGGATACATGAATAACTAAATCTGTTTCAGAATTATCTAACTGAAATGTGATAAGCTGCGGGTATGTTTTTGGAATCATTTCTTCTCTTGTAGTACCGATAGACCCAGAAGAAGCAACTTTTTCGCCGTTTAACCAAAGGTCATACGCTGTCGCAACACCAGGCATATAAATAGATAGTACTTTTCCAACATCTTGTTCATTAGTTAGGATTGTTAAACGGTACGTAGCATAACCATATTGTTCTGTGGACTGATAATTCTCCCAAGAGTTTGGAACAGTCACAATGGAAGGAGTGGTTGATTGTGACATTAGTTCTGTCGGTGTTCGGAATTGTTGCCAATAAAACTTCCATTCCCCACTTAAGTGAATTGGGTCAATATCCCCCAACGTTTCATTTTGAATATTAAGATACCCTGCTTGTGGTTGAATCATCTGCTGATTATTTGCAGAGGAACATCCATATAATAATAAAATTACAAACAAAAGAATGATGATTAGTTGTGTTTCGAATTCATTTCCCATACTAATCTCCTAGAAAATTAGAATAATTTAGAAATATATTCCACCTTTCTTTTTATTAAAGCATACTCCCATCCGAATTTCTATACAAATTTTTGCATTAGCGATTATAGTTTTACAATTCAAATGAAGATATTTTTGTATTTTTACAAAAGTTTGGGTGAAAAATCAATAAAAAAAGAAGAATTTCCTAGTATTTTTAGTATATTAGAGCTGCAGGGACAAAAGAACTACTAAACAGATCTAATTCTTTTCCAAATAAAAAAAACAGACCCTCATAAGGATCTGTTTTTATCTTAATATGCACGTGCCCAATATACCATTTCTTCTGCTTCTTTCCCACAGCAAAAGCATTTGTCATCAAGTGTTTCTTGTTCAAATGGAATACATCTTGACGTTACTTGTAATTCTTCTTTTAC
>NZ_JBPPZG010000316.1:0-3034 GCF_051918545.1 Pseudogracilibacillus amylolyticus (SeqCode)
AGGGCATGTACGTTGGCAAGTTCATTCGGGTTAAACTTTTCCCACAGGCCTCGATCTTTTGATCTGAAATCAGGTAGGCCACTTTCAGTTGACATTCCTGCACCAGTAAAAATAATTGTGTAATTTGAATCTTGTAGAAGTTGAACAAGTTTATCCAATAATATCCTTCCTCTCTTTATTTATCCTAAATTATTATCATCAATCGCTTTTATATTCTTCAAAACTTAAGATAGCTTGCAGTACATTTAAAATTTGTTTCTTCTCTTTTTTTGTAAGTAACTGTTGTTTGAATGAAGTGTCGATATTTAAACTTAACAATGTGTATAAATCAATTGGATTTTGATATAAGTAGCTGAAATTCTCTTCAGCTAAGTAATTATTGAGAAAATCTATATTTTTTAACTTCTCATTATTTAAAGAATGAGGTTTCTCCTCTGGATTATCCTTTTTTAAATGCTTATATTCATGGCATAGCTCTATTATTTCTAACAAGGTTAATGACTTTAACTGTTTTTCATAACTGTTTTTATCTTTAATGTTATATAGGGGATAAGGCTGTGGTTCTTGGTTGTTGTGATCAAAATTCTCATTGCTACTAACATCTTTTTCATTTATCTGTGTAAAAAAGTCTTTTGTAATGTGACCTGCTTTATACATTAAAAGCGTATAATCGGCATTCAATCCATTAGCTAATTTTTTCACTATTTCAGGAGATGGGTTTTTATTTGCACCAGTTTCTAGTTGGGATAAATATCCTTGAGAGATACCAGATCGTTCAGCTAACTTCCTAGATGAGAGGTTATTTTCCAATCTCAATCTCTTAATATAGGAACCGAAAGTCATATATTCACCTACTATATTGTCATTTTAAGAGTAGTTTACCTTATCTTTATCGACGTATCAATATTCCAATCAAAATGATTGATAAATAAATCATTATATATTATGATTGATATACCAATCAATTATTTTGGAAGAGAGGTGTACATGTTGTATTTAAATAGACAATTCGTTTATTGTTTTGAACACGCTTACATTAATAGGGAGAGGTGAGAGAAGTGAGAGAAAATACTTTTGATTTAGAAGCGAATATCAATGAAGTTTCTAGTCACATTGAAGTGATTAGCGGTGGATTATTGATCTTTGATGAGCTCCTTCAGGACATGGAGAGATCTCCGGAAGTGGCTTCTAAAATGGTGATTCAAGGGGCTGTTCAAGTGAAGCTTTTAGCCATTTATATGCTTTTTAGAAATAGTATAGAAAGAATGGAAAAAGCGAATAGTAATGCTTACAGTAACGTCGAACCAATCTTTGAATACTTTGTGAACTCAAATAAACAAATAGATTAAAATGGGGAGGCTGGGACATAACGAAAACGCTCAAAGAAGAACAAAACGCTATATTTACGAAGTGGTTTACTTACATCAACCATAACTTTTAGTTTATCGGACTTTTCCTTGATTTAAATACTTTTGCCCCAGCGTCCAAAATACGTAATGAAAAGTCTTTAGGTTGTTCTTATTAAATTACACCTTGTTCAATCATTGTATCGGCAACTTTTGTAAATCCGGCAATATTTGCACCAACGACTAAGTTACCAGGTTGATCATATTTTCGTGCAGCTCTTGTACAATTACGGTAGATATTCTTCATAATATTTTGTAACTCTTCATCAACTTGTTCAAAGGTCCAGCTTAATCGTGCACTGTTTTGTGCCATTTCTAGAGAAGAACACGCGACTCCGCCTGCGTTTACTGCTTGAGCGGGTCCAAATAGAACTCCGTTATCTATGAAAGCGTCAATTGCTTCAATCGTACAAGGCATATTTGCACCTTCTGCCACAACTTTCACCCCGTTAGTTATGAGCATATTTGCAGCGGCTCCGTCAATTTCATTTTGTGTAGCACAAGGTAAAGCAATATCACATGGGACAGACCAAATTTTAGAACAATCATCAAAATATTCTGCTTCAGGATGGGATTTAATATATTCTTTAATCCGAGCTCCTTCTGAAAATTTGATCCGTTTGATTGTCTGTAAACTCAATCCATTTTTATCGTAAACATAACCACCTGAATCACTACATGCTACAACTTTGGCCCCCAGCTTAATAGCTTTTTCCATTGCATATATAGCTACATTACCGGAGCCTGATGTAATTACCGTCATATTTTTCATGCTCATTCGGCGGTCTTTTAACATTTCATCTACAAAATAAATCGTTCCGTATCCTGTTGCTTCTGTTCGACCTAAACTACCACCATAATTCAGTCCTTTACCTGTTAAGACACCGGCATGATAAGCCCCTTGGAGACGCTTATATTGACCGAACATATAACCGACCTCTCGCTTTCCAACACCAATGTCACCAGCCGGAACATCCGTATCAGGTCCAATATGCTTGTAAAGTTCTGTCATAAAACTTTGACAGAAACGCATAATTTCATTATCAGATTTTCCTTTAGGGTCAAAATCAGCTCCGCCTTTTCCTCCTCCAATTGCTTGGCCAGTTAAGGAGTTCTTAAAGATCTGAGTTAATGCTAAAAATTTCATAACACTTAAATTAACAGTCGGATGAAAACGAATTCCACCTTTGTAAGGCCCAATTGCACTGTTAAATTGCACACGATAGCCCCGATTAACTTGAACATTACCATCATCATCAATCCAAGGAACACGGAATATAATTACTCTTTCAGGTTCAATAAGACGCTCTAAAATGTTATGGTCTTTGTATGTGCGATTTTTCACAAAGACGGGTATAAGAGAATCAAATAGCATTTTTGTAGCTTGCAAAAATTCCTCTTCATGAGGGTCACGAGCTTTTACTTTTTCGTAAACATTATTCATATAGTTAATAACAGCTTGTTCCTCTTTCGTTGAATTTTCTTTTGTGCTTAACAATGTGTTCGCCTCCTTTTCTAGCTGAATTATTTCCTTTTACAATCTATTATTAAACAAAAGGAGTAAGCTTATAAGTTTTTACAGAAGTATCCATATTTATATTGTAACAAAAGATAATCAATCTAAACAA
>NZ_JBPPZG010000317.1:0-3000 GCF_051918545.1 Pseudogracilibacillus amylolyticus (SeqCode)
GCTCCTGTCATCATTCTTCCAAGTTCTCTAATTTTTTCTTTTTCAGTCAGTTCTTTCATCTGTGTCGACGTTCTTTTTTGTTTTTCCTCTTTTTGTATTAATATGTGATGATCAGACATTGCTGCAACTTGAGGTAAATGGGTAATACATAAAACCTGGGTTGTTTCAGAAATTTGATACATTTTTTCTGCAATTGCTTGTGCAACACGACCGCTTACACCAGTATCTATTTCATCAAAAATTACTGTATCGATATTATCGTGCTTTGCAAATATTTTTTTAAGCGCAAGCATAATCCGTGATAGTTCCCCGCCTGAGGCAACTTTTTCTAGTTCTTTTAGTGGTTCTCCAAGATTGGTGGAAAGCATGAACGATATTTGATCAATACCATTTACACTTAGGTTTTCTTCATTGATATCATCAAAATAGACTTTAAAGGTTGCGTTTTGTAAATAAAGATCATTTAATTCAGTTTTTATATCTTTTTCTAAAGAAATTGCAATTTTTTTACGTATAGCATGTAATTTTTTGGCTTCTTTTAAAACAGACTGTTTTAACTCTTTTAATTCGTTGGAAATTTTTTCTAGATGTGAATCTTTATTTTGAAGCTGATCAAGTTCTTTTTTTATTTGTTCTTGATAGATCAACATTTCTTTTACGGAAGAGCCATATTTTTTCTGCAAGCGATTAATTTCATTTAAACGCATTTCAATTTCATTTAACCTGTTTTCATCGAAATGTAGTTCATCAATAAAACTTCTTAATGAATAACTTATTTCTTCTAAATTGTAAAAAGCATTTGTTAAATCTTCGGCTTGCTGTTTAATTTGTGGATCAAAGTCTTTTCCTTCTTGCAGACGATTTTGCGCAATATCGACCCACTCTAATCCTTTTTGTTCCCCAGATAAAGCATGATAAGCTTCATGAACTGAACGATATATTTTTTCATAATTTTGCAATTGCATACGTTCTTCCATTAAATCATTGTCTTCATTTTCTTTTAAATCGGCTTGTTCTAACTCGGTTAATTGAAATTGTAACAAATCCAACCGATGGGCCATTTGTTGTTCATTCGAATTTAATTCATCATAACGTTCTTGCAATATAATAAATTGTTTGTATAACTTATCATATTTTTTTTTGATCGGTAAAACCTTTTCTTCATCATATAAATCCAACAATTCTATATGTGTGGATTTGTCCATTAAGTGTATCGTATCATGTTGACTGTGTATATTAACTAATGACTGACCGATTTCTCTTAATATGGATAGGGTCACTATTTTTCCATTAACCCTACAGATACTTTTTCCTTTATTCGTTATTGTTCGATCTAAGACTAACATATTTTCTTCAATATCAATACCATAACTTTCACAAATTTCTTCAATATGCGCTACATTTTGATTAAGCATAAATAACCCAGTTAATTCGGCTTTCTTTTCTCCAAATCTTACAAATTCAACGGAAGCTCGACTGCCGGTCAATAACTGGACCGCATCAATAATAATTGATTTACCTGCTCCAGTTTCCCCAGTTAATACGGTTAATCCATCGTGAAAAGATATTGAGATATCATCGATTATTGCAAAATTTCGGATAGATAGTTCAGCTAGCATTTATTTTCACCCCATCTATACAATAGAAATTACAGTAAGTTAAGAAAGCGTTGTTCTATTGCTTTTGCCATTTCCTCTGTACGGCAAATAATTAAACAAGTATCATCTCCACAAATTGTACCCATAATTTCTTCCCAATCCAAATCATCAATAATAACACCGAGTGCATGTGCATTACCGGGTAATGTTTTTAAAACAATAAAATGTGATGCATGATCAATACTTACAAAGGCATCCAAGATTAAACGTTTTAATTTATCTTGTGGGTTAAAGCGCTGTTCAGTAGGTGTGCTATATTTATATCGGCCCGTTGTAGCTGATGGCACTTTAACTAAATGAAGCTCTTTTATATCCCGTGAAACAGTAGCTTGTGTTACTTTAAATCCTAAATTTTTTAGTTGATTAACGAGTTCGTCTTGTGTTTCAATATCATTTTCTGAAATAATTTCCCTAATTTTTATATGTCGTTTAATTTTACTCATTATATACCTCCGGAATTAAATATTACACTTTATTTAAAACGGTATGAGCTTCGTCTACTGTTCTTTGAATTAATTCTGCCTTATTTTCGAGCCTTTCGTGATTACATTTCCATCCAAAATGTGCTAAAAATTCTATATTTCCTTCCCCGCCGGTAATCGGAGAATACGTCAAATTTAAAAAAGTAAATTCTTCCTCTTCAGCAAACGAAATAATTTTTGTTAACACTTCTTTATGAATGTTTTTATCACGAATGATTCCTTTTTTCCCAACTTGTTCTCTCTCGGCTTCAAATTGAGGTTTAATTAAAGTAACTACTTCGCTGCCTGCTTGTAAAATTTCTTTTAAAACTGGAAAAATTAATTGTAATGAAATAAAAGAAACGTCGATCATCGCAAAATTTGGAATCCCTTTTGAGAATAGATCTGTTGTCACATAGCGGAAATTAGTCCGTTCATGTACTTCAACTCGCTCATCAGTTCTAATTTTCCAATCCAATTGATTGTATCCTACATCAATCGCATAAATTAATTTTGCTCCATTTTGTAGCGCACAGTCTGAAAAACCGCCTGTCGAAGATCCGATGTCCACAATTGTTTTTCCTTCAAGATCAATCGTAAAAGAAGTTAATGCTTTCTCTAGTTTAAACCCGCCACGACTTACATATTTAACAGTCCCTTTAACAACGAGTGGTATTGTTTCATCTACTTTCATGCCTGGTTTGTCCATACGTTCGTTATTCGAAAACACGAGTCCGGCCATAATCATTCGCTTCGCTTTTTCCCGTGTATCAATTAAGTTTCGTTTTACCAATAATACATCTAAACGCTCTTTTGCCATTATATACGATCCTTTTTTCTTATTTTCATTTCGCTAGTAACAATTTGATTCGTTAAAATAA
>NZ_JBPPZG010000318.1:0-2933 GCF_051918545.1 Pseudogracilibacillus amylolyticus (SeqCode)
CAGGTTGAACAGTTTCCTCCGTTCCAACTGCCTTTAAGAGAACATTTTTTCTCGGATGCTGTTCTGCATCAAGTTCAGTTATTTGTCCAGTACGAATAAGTTCGTTTACAAGGGAATGATCGCTCGTTAATTGTTCAAATTTTGTATCATTAAGTAAATAGCAGCGACTATCTCCTATATGAGCGATGGAAACAAAATCATTTGTACATACACTTACAACAACTGTAGTCCCCATGCCATCATATTCTTCTTTTTCCGATGCATGATTATAAATAGTCGTATTCATTGTCGATATAATTTCTTGAAGCCAGTTTTCGGCTTCTACTGGTGTATGTATTTCATCTACTTTTTCCCAGTGTTCTTTTATAATAGAAACAGCTAATCCGCTAGCTACTTCACCTGCCAAATGGCCACCCATTCCATCCGCAACTATTGCTAGTAGCTGTCCCGCTTTGTTGTAAAAAATTCCTCCTGCATCCTCATTAATCGAGCGCATCCTACCCCGGTCCGTTTTAAAATGTCCATTCACTTCCATCACCTCTTTTTATCAAACCAACCATATATTAATGATCATTTTTTATTAATCTCGTCATAAAAAATCCATCCGATTGAATCGTTTGGGGGAAAAGTTGTAGCCCAAATTTAGTGCAATCTTGATTAGGTAATAATTCACTAATTTCTTTTTTAAATGATTCATCTACAGTAAAGTTCTTATTTGCCTTTAAAAACGCTTGTACAACTGCTTCGTTTTCTTGCTTGTCAACCGTACATGTACTGTACACTAATTTTCCACCTTTTTTTAATAAGGGAGCGACATGTTCCAAGATAGAAATTTGCACTTCATGTAGTTTATAGATATCTTCAACACGTTTATTATATTTAATATCTGGTTTTGAGCGTATCACTCCCAAACCAGAACAAGGTGCATCGACTAAAATACGATCAAAACTTTCTCGTTGATGAATTTCTTGTAAATTTCTTGCATCACTTTGTCCCACTTTAATATTGGTTAGTCCAAGTCTTTTAGCATTTTCTTCAATCAGTTTTAATTTATTTTTATGTAAATCATAAGCATAAATTGTACCTTTATTTTTCATTAATTCCCCTAGATAGGTTGCCTTGCCCCCTGGTGCACTACAAGCGTCCAATACGTTAAAATCAGGTTCTACTTGTAAAATTATGCTTGCTAGCATAGAACTTTGATCTTGAACCGTAACTAATCCATCCGCTAATAGAGTTGTTTTCAATATATTCCCTTGTTGAATTATTATACCATCTTTAACGTAGGGGGATGCTTGTGCAGTAATTGCTTCATTCTGCAAATGTTCAATTGCTTCATCCCGACTTATTCGTAATTGATTTACTCGAAGACTGACCGGTTTTTTTAATAAATTAGTTTCACACATTTCCTTTGTTATTTTAGGGCCATATTGGTCAGCCCATCTTTTGACAAGCCAAAGCGGGTGACTTGTCTCAATCGATATTTTTTCAATCGGATCGGTTATTTCATTTGTATTTGGTACCCCTTTTCTTACAATATTTCTAAGAACACCATTAACAAATAAGGCAATTCCTTGATGACCTTTTTGTTTGGCTATTTCTACGGCCTCATGAATGACTGCATATTCTGGTACCTTATCTAAAAACTCTAGTTGAAATACCGACATTCTAAGTAAATTCATCACCCAATCGGTTACTTTTTTTGGGGAGCGAATAAACGGTTTTAAAAAATAATCTAACGTTAGCTTTCTTTCAATCGTTCCGTATACTATTTCTGTTAGCAATCTCTCATCTTGTAGTCCTAACTTTTCGCGTTGTATGGCTTGAGAGATAAGTAAATGGCTAAAACTTCCTTCCTTTTCAATTCGGATTATTAAATCGAGGGCTAAATAGCGTACATTGTTATTTGGCATCATTTTCACTCCAGCACTTGTCCTACTTTAATCTCCTCTGGATTTCCTCTTAAAAACTCACTAACTTTCATCCTTTTCCGACCAGCAAGTTGGAAATCAGAAACCGTAATGCCTTTATTATTGCCACAGACGACAGTAAATGATTCATTATCATTAATACTCACAATTTCACCTGGCTGCTTGTCTTCAAAGCATCTTTCATCAATATCTGCCCACCAAATTTTCATTCTGTCTCCTTTATATTTCGCATAAGCAACTGGCCAAGGATGGAGTCCACGAATATGATTGTAAATTTCTTCATTCGATCTATTCCAATCGATTCGTTCTTGTTCCCTTGTAATATTTGGAGCAAAAGTAGCTTTAGTTTCGTCTTGTTTAATACGGTCATTCGTTCCAGCGAAAATAGAAGGCAATGTTTCCATTAAAAGTTTCGCGCCGACATGAGATAATGTATCATGGAGAGTTCCAACATGATCTGATGTATGAATGGGAACTTTTTTTTGTGAAATAATATCTCCTGCATCTAATTTCTCAGCCATATACATTATCGTAATTCCTGTTTCCTTTTTTCCTTCTAGAAGGGAATAATGGATCGGAGCCCCTCCACGTAATTCTGGTAGTAAGGATGCATGAACATTAATACAACCATACTGAGGAAAATCCAGAACCGCTTTAGGAAGTAATTGACCATATGCTGCTGTAATGATGAGATCTGCTTTATATTTTAAAATCTCTTCATACTCTTTACTTAATTTTTCCGGCTGCAGAACTGGAATCCCCGCTTTTTCAGCTTCTTTCTTAACCGGTGGTGCCGACAGTGTTCGTTTTCTTCCTTTTGGTCGATCGGGTTGTGTTACGACTAATACAACTTCATATTCAGATTGAATAAGACGTTGTAAAATTGGAACTGCAAAATCCGGTGTTCCCATAAAAATAATTTTTTTCATAAAAACCTCCATCTCGACTCGCTCCGCTCCTCGAGTCAAATAGTAATGAAAACGAATGCGGATTTTCGTTTAT
>NZ_JBPPZG010000319.1:0-2931 GCF_051918545.1 Pseudogracilibacillus amylolyticus (SeqCode)
AGTGAAATATACGAAGAGCATGTAGAGAATCCGATGAAATGGATCCGCGCTTATGTAGATAATTTTGATGGCACGAAGACGGACTTTTTCGAACAAAAATCAAGAGCATATACAAAAACAAGTGATTTGAATGGGTTTGATGATTTGTAAAAGGAAAGGGATCAACTAGCTGACGTTGATCCCTTTTAATAATTGTAATCACTAACGCTTGTGAGCCGAATAATTTTATTATTCGCTGAATTACATGTGGATTGCGCTGAATTATCGTATAAATCGCTGAATAGCAACATCTCACTAAAAAATTATTGTGCTTTAACTTGTTTGATTGATTCTTCGATGGTCTTTTTCCTTCTAAATATCCGCTTCAACCCATTTCCAATATCCTCAAATAGTAGGTATATAGCAGGTATTAAGATTAATGTTATAAAGGTTGAAAATAGTAATCCTGAAATAATGACTACGGCAAGTGGAGATTGATAATCACTTGATGTTCCTGTCGCTAAAGCAAGTGGCAACATTCCGCCGACTGTCGTTAATGTCGTCATGAAAATCGGTCTAATTCGTTCCTTTCCAGCGTTGACCAATGCTTCATTTACATCTAAACCGTTATTTCGAAGCTGCCTCACCCGGTCAATTAGTAGGATTCCGTTATTTAATACGATCCCAACGAGCATGATTACTCCAATTCCTGACATAATATTTAATTCCTTTTGAGAAATGAATAGTCCAATTAGTACTCCAGTGATTGTAAGTGGAATAATAAATAATATTATAATCGGATGTTTTAAACTATTAAATTGGATGGCCATGACGACAAAGACGAGAAATAGTGATATTGCAAAAATAATGATTAAATCTTGTGCTGCTTTTTGTTGTTCTTCCAAATCGCCAGTAATTTCAACAGCGTATCCTCGGTCTATGTCGAGGTCTTGAACTATTTTATTTATATCCCGGTTAACTGCACTTAAATCTTGCCCCTCCATATCAGCAGTGATGCTAATATATCTCTCTCCATTTGAGCGATCAATTTGTAGCTGGGAAGAAGCCTCATTTAATGAAATATAATTAGAAAGTTTCTTTTCCCCATTTGCAGTCATGATCTTGTTATCCAATAAATCCTTTTTCTCATGAATGTTTTGATCATTTTTTACTGAAATAGGCACTGTATTCCCGTCGATAACCATTTCCCCGACTGGTGCATCTGCAAACATATGCGAAATATTCATGTACAAGTAAGGAGCGGTAATGCTATCTTCGTTCATATTTTTTTCATTTAATTCAATTAAAAATTCATCTGCACTTTCAACAGTTTGTACTGTTACGGATTTGATGTGATCCAGTTTTTCTAACTCCTCTTCCACATCTTTTGCAATAGCTTGTAGTGTATTAAAATTATCACCACTTACCTTCAATCCAATTGGAGGGTTTATCGTACCTTCCATAGAAGTACCAACATTTTCAATTGGAAAATCAGCTTCAAGCGCTCTAAACCTTTCTAAGATTTGCTCGTTAATTTCTTGTTGCTCCATCGTTTTTTCTTCTTCTGGCGTCATATTGATAAGTGCAATGAAAGCACCTGCATTATCTAATATGACATTATTGTCGACATCTGGTATTTCTTTTAAAGCTTCGTTCATTTGTAAAACAATTTCGGCACGGTTATCTGTAGAAACACCTGGTTCTAGTTCTACAATTACTTCCGCATAACGATTTAAGATATCCGGCATCAGCGTCATCGGTATTTTAGCAAGTAATAAGAAAGAACTGAAAAATAAAACCATGAAAAGGCTAAGCACGCCAATACGTCGACGTTTTTTCTTTGTTAGCCACTTAATTGTACTACCATATTTCCCGATTAAATTAAGTTTTCCAACTTTTTTAGGTCTTGCTTTTAAAAAGTTTTCCGATAATACGGGAATCAGTGTAAATGCGACAACGACTGAACTAAGGAGTGTAACAGAAATAACAACTGTGAGTACAATCATCATTTTGCCAATCTCATCATCTAGTAAAACAATTGGTACAAACACGACAATTGTTGTGAGCATAGAAGATATTACAGCACCTACAACTTCTTTTGTACCAGTTATAACCGCTTCAACATTCGAATATCCATCTTCCTTTTTCTTGAAAATAGACTCCAACACAACGATGGAGGCATCGACCAACATCCCAATTCCTAATCCAAGTCCGACTAAACTTAATAAATTAAAACTGTAATCGAGAAAGGTCATCGTTATAACGGCAAGTAATACAGAAATGGGAATGGATAGCCCGATAATAAAAGTTGCTCGGAAACTGCGCAAGAACAATAATAAAACGATGATTGCAATAATTCCACCAATTAAAATATTACTCGTTACACCATCAATCGCACTCGTAACATAATCAGCTTGTGCAGCAATTTCATCAATTTGAAGATGGTTATTATGTTCTTGTTCAATTTTTTCCACTTCCGCTCGTACAGCTTCTGCCATGTCAATTTGGGTAAAACCATTTGATCTGCCAATTTGTAAAAGTAAAAACTCTGGATCCCCATTTTTCCAGGCAACATTCGTTTGCTCACTAACTTCTTCTTTAACGGAAGCAAAATCGGATAACTTTTTCATTCCTTCATTCGTTTGAATTGGAATGGCTTTAATGTCATTTATATTGCTAAATGTCGTATTCCAACGAAGACTTGGATCCCCTTTTTCATTTTTAAGACTTCCAAATGAAGCATTTGTATTTGTCTGTTCAATGGTAGAAATAATATCCTCTTGGGTGACCTCATAAGTCTCCAATTGTTTTGGCTTTAGCGTAATGGTAATTTCTTTTTCTTCTAACCCCGAGACAGTAACTTCGTTTACTTCTTTTAGTGCTTCCAATCTTGGCTTTACCACATCAAGTGCAAAATTAGACATTTCTTGTAAAGTTCCACCAGATATGTCC
>NZ_JBPPZG010000320.1:0-2930 GCF_051918545.1 Pseudogracilibacillus amylolyticus (SeqCode)
CGTTTGCGGTACTTCCGTAATAGCGGTATCGGTAAAACCATATAACTGATTCGCAATCCTGTTAACATTGATTTGGAAAATGTCCCCATATAGATAACACGCTGATGACGATCAAGACTTTGCAAAGATGGAATTTGATCTGTTTCATATTTAAATTCACTGTCATAATCATCCTCAATAATATAGCGATCGGATTGTTGTGTAGCCCAATTTAGTAATTGAAGTCGTCTTGAAATAGGCATAATCTTCCCCATTGGAAATTGATGGGATGGGGTAACAAGTACCATATCTGCATGAAGTTTAGTCAACTTTTCGATATCGATACTTTTTGAATCTAACGGTACAGGTATAACATGCGCTCCGATTTGGTTTAAATGACGATGAATTCTCGCATAACCGGGATCTTCCACGGCGATCTGCACCGTTTTATTCATCTGTTGCATCTGAATCAATTGTTCTATTAAAGGCTGGGTTCCTACACTGATTACAACTTGCTCTGGTTCACAAGCAACACCGCGTGTTAGATTAATTATTTTAGAAATCGTTTGACGAACAAGGTAAGGACCTTGTTGATGAGTAATATGAGCAAGTTCGTTACTGTGCATTTCAATCGCTTGCTGCTGGCTTTTTTCCCAGTCTTTAAAAGGGAATAAATTCACATTGGTCGCCATATGTGATAAGGAAAGCCAATCGTTTTTTTCAAGGGTACATTCTTTCAAGTCATCAGGGAAAGGAACATTTGTCGGCTTATCTTTGTCAAAATAACTTATTTTTTCTACATAATATCCACTTCTTTCTTTTGCATAAATGTAACCTTCTGCTATTAATTGCTCATAAGCAGATGAAATGGTATTAACGCTTACATTTAACTGGGAGGCAAGATCACGTTTTGATGGTAATTTATCATTTTCACTTAACTTTCCGTCTAATATTGATTTTTTAAGGTCTGTATATATTTGTCGATATAAATATCCCTTTTGTCGATTTTTATCAATCGTCATAAATAACAATGTCCCCACCTCGTTTGGTACTATATTTTTTTTCACTTTGATACTTTTCATAATATCAGATGTCTATTATAATTTCTATAAATCACTTGGAGAGGAGAATGGTATATGAGTGATAAAACATTGGAATTGCAAAAGAAACGAAAAGAATACATACCTAAAGGAATCTCTAATGGGAATTTAAATATTGCAAAAGAAGCAAGCGGTGCAACAATAATTGATGAAAATGGACGTGAATGGATTGATTTTGCTAGTGCGATCGGGACATTAAATGTAGGTCATAATCACCCGAAAGTCATTAAAGCTGTAAAAGAACAAGTTGATAGATTCTTACACCCAGGATTTAACGTAATGATGTACGAATCTTATATTGAATTGGCTGAAAAACTTTGTATGATTACGCCGGGAAAATTTGAAAAACATGCGGCATTATTTAACTCTGGAGCAGAAGCAGTTGAAAATGCAGTGAAAATGGCACGTAAATATACGAACAGACAAGCAGTCGTATCTTTTACACGAGGTTTTCACGGTCGTACAAATTTAACGATGGGAATGACAAGTAAGGTAAAGCCGTATAAGTTTGGTTTCGGTCCTTTTTCTCCGGAAATTTATCAAGCACCTTATCCGTATATGTATCATAAGCCTGAAGGAATGTCAGAGGAAGAATATGTTGACCATCTAATAAATGAATTTGAAGATTTCTTTATTTCAACTGTTGCTCCAGAAACGGTAGCATGTGTCGTGATGGAGCCAGTTCAAGGAGAAGGTGGATTTATTATACCACCTAAAAAGTTTGTTCAAGCTGTAAGAAACTTTTGTACAGAACATGGCATTGTTTTTGTTGCAGACGAAATACAGACTGGTTTTGCACGCACGGGTACTCTTTTTGCAATAGAGCAATTTGATATTGATGCAGACCTTATGACTGTTTCGAAATCTTTAGCGGCTGGATTACCATTAAGTGGTGTCGTTGGTCGTAAAGAAATTTTAGATGCAGCGAATCCTGGCGAGCTTGGCGGGACGTATGCTGGAAGCCCTGTTGCCTGTGCCGCTGCTTTGGCTGTTATAGATGTTGTAGAGGAAGAAAACTTGGCAGAGAAGTCGGAGCAAATTGGACACATAATAGAAGAAAAGTTAAAAGAGCTTTCTAAAAAGCATGTATTTATTGGAGATATCCGTCGTTTAGGTTCGATGGTTGCTGTAGAACTTGTAGAAGATCATGCAACTAAACTGCCAAATAAAAAAGCAGTTGAAACGATTATCTCCTATGCAAATGATAATGGCCTTTTGCTCCTCTCAGCTGGAATAAAAGGAAATGTAATTCGCTTTTTAACACCGCTTGTTATTACTGATGAAGAGTTAACGAAGGGATTAACTGTTTTAGAGAAAGCTTTTGATCAAATTTGAAACTTGTAAATAAGAGTAAAGTTTTCTTGAAGCAAAGCTATTTATTAAAAAATATTTGGAGTAAGTTAGATGAAAAGTCTGTCATAACTAACGTCTTATACACTCTCTTTGCTTACTCCATTTATTAATATTATAGGGCCTTAGCGCCCTATAATTTTTTAATTTGTATTTGAAATGAATTTTTTAAAAGTATAATAATACTTATGGAGAGAAGATGTACCGTTCTCGGAATATAGTCTTCATGGATATCCATTTCTGCCATGTTTCGTTCTCGATTTCTCCCTCAATCCGTTGCAAGCGCTGGCTGGCTTTTAAACGGATCATGTAATCAATTCACGAGTTTCGCAAAGCTTATACAGCTCAGGAATGGCAAAACCACTATCCCCACGAATGATGTTATCTACGTTATGAATCATTCGGGAGTTAAGCGCTGAACTTCGCGGAATCGTCGCTAAACCCACCGAATTAGCCCCAGTACTCACTGAATCAAACTTTTCTTTACCTATGTAAAAGGAT
>NZ_JBPPZG010000321.1:0-2910 GCF_051918545.1 Pseudogracilibacillus amylolyticus (SeqCode)
CACTATCGACTTGTAAATCATTGCGGATATAATTTATTAATCTTTCCTGTCTCGTTTTATACATAATAACATCCCCTCTTTTTCTTTGTTATTGGCTTCTAAATCTAAACTACAAGATATACGCTTGAATACATTTTTTCACTTTGCTATTATTTACCCGTTAGATCGGGAGTTCATTTCTTGACGGATACATAGCAACTCTTTTTGTGACCCTAATAGCAAAAATCATTTCTTGACGGGCACATAGCTACTCTTTTTGTGACCCTGAAAGCGAAAATCATTTCTTGACGGGCACATAACTACTCTTTTTGTGACCTTGAAAGCGATAATCCTCTCATGACGGGAACATATCATTGTGCTAACGCTGTTTTTCAAAAACATTCCCATAAAATTATATCATGAACCATTATTGCTGCTAATTATTTTTCTCCCGTTGCTCTTCAAATATTCTTTTCGCTTCTTTTTCGGATTTACTGTCAATGAAATATGCAATTGCTGCTTCACATAATGCGTATGTTCCCGCGCTTGCAATGGAGGCAGAGATAATACTGCCTGCGCCGGGAAACACTTTTACCAAATGTCTTGAAATTTCTCTTAACGCAACACCTACTCCAACGTTTACTCCCATAGCACCGACAAATTGGATAATCGTTTTTCGATTTAGTTTTTTTCCACTAATCATAGCAATTGTTCCGATCATCGATAATTGAAGTCCGGTAATGATAGGCATATCTGCAATTGGAACGGGTGTTGCTCCGACCAAACCGGTAACTGTCATCACACTTTTACCAATATTACGAGCTAGTTTTTTTTGAACTGATTTTACTTTTGATATTTTCGCTAAAATAACTTGTGCTTCTCTTGGTAGTTCTGTAAGTAAATAATCGAGTAGCACATCAATATTCCAACGACGATCGTAAATAATCTCCCCTTTTTCATATTCCACATAGGCGCTTATCGGAATAACAGTAACTGGTGTTGCAATTATTTCTTTTATTTTTTCTCCTAGCAAGTCTACCGTAGCTGAAATGTTTTCCTGTTTTTTCGGATGTTCAAAAGGAGGTTCACTATCTGAAACGGGTGCTAATTCATCTACTTGAGTAACGATCCCTACGATAGGAACTTCATATGTATGCATCTCATAAATATCCTGTTTTAATTGTAAGAGCTGATGTAAATCTTCATCAATTCTAGACCCTACTTCTTTTCCTTTACACAAAAACAAAATTACATCTGGACATTTATTTTTTATCGATTTTTTTACTTCTTCAATAGGGGTTTCTGATAATGCGGCTTCCTCAGGCCGATGCGATTCACCTAAACCCCGGGTATCTAATATGTCGATTCCACCCAGTTTATTTTCAAATAAATACCATTTACCACTGCCAGTTTGAGATTTATAATCACCAACTTCCGCTTTTTCCTCTCCAAAAATGGCATTGATTAAACTCGATTTTCCAGCCCCTCTTCTTCCGACGATTGCAATACGAGCTGGTCTTGCACCTACAACGAAGGACTGCAATCCAATAATCTCCTCCTTGATTTGTGCTTTATTTTTAGATGATACTTTAGAGCGATCTACATTATTTAAGATAAATCGAAATAATTCTTCCATTTGTTGATACATATTCGTTTTATTATCCTTCATTGATGTTCAATCCTTTTTCATCAATTTTTCCTATCTATTTTACCATTCGAATTTCATAACAATTTATTATTTGTGCTGGATAACTTTCAGCAATCATTCCATCATATAAAATTTCAATTTGCATTCCTTCTTCAAAATCATTGATAGAAATTTTATTTCCTTCATTATCCACTAAACTCGCTTCTTTAGTAGATACTGAAATCCGGTCTGCAGATCTGAGTTCCGCTTCCCCATCGTTTGGAGTTACCATTAAATATTTTTCATGAACTTCAAGTATTTGTGCTTCAAAAGTTGATTCATCTAAATCAATATCCTGATTATCGTCTTCAGTTTGTAAACAGGCTGCTAAAAAAACGACTATTCCTAATAAACTTAAAACTATTTTAAGCTTCATATATAATCCCTCATTTAGTCTTTTACATATATTGTATCTGATTTGAACATTTTTCCAACCCATTTAGGACATTTACACAATTTTTGAATAGAATATACAAAAGAAATTTTGAAGGATGATAACATGAATACTGTTGCATTTCCCGTTTTGCTAGGGACAAAACTTTTTCAACAGCAAGAAAAGAAAATTTATTATCCGTTTGTTTATGGATTGCAAAATCAGTTAGTAGAACATAAAATAAATCAGGAAATATTAACTATTGTAAATATGCTTATTGAGGAACAGTACAGTGCCCAAAATACTACCAAGTTTGTTGAGATGCTTGGTACTTATGAGATAAAAACAAACGAAAGAAATATTCTTAGCATCAATTTTTCAAATTATGCCATTTTCTATCAAGCTGCACACGGCTTAACTCTTATGAAATCTCTAACGATAGATGTTGAGACAGGGGAAGTATATCAGCTTGCAGATTTATTTATAGCCGGTAGTGATTATATTGAAGTTTTATCAATTAAAGTAAAAGAACAAATTCATGAGCGAAATATTATTTTGTTAGAGCCTTTTACTCAAATTAGCCCCGATCAAGACTTTTATATTGCCGACAAATCACTCGTTCTCTATTTTCAACTGTATGAACTAACAGCTTACGTGTACGGTTTTCCAATGTTCCCAATCTCGGTTTATGAGCTTGAAAACATTATTAGAGAAGATGGTCCATTAGGAAGAATGGCCACAAACAACTAATAAATATATCATCTGCATAAAGAGTTTTACGTAAGCCCTTTTTAGACTAAGTGGCTGTTAATAATTAGGGATTGCTGAATAAATGATAATTCTTTTATATTAAAGGATTTTGAGCATGATT
>NZ_JBPPZG010000322.1:0-2840 GCF_051918545.1 Pseudogracilibacillus amylolyticus (SeqCode)
TTAATAAGATACCAAATATTATTTAGAAATAAATTGGAATTTGATAAAAACTAACTTTATAGAAGGAGCATTAGGTTTACGTCAAGCGGATCAAGAGGTGGATTTTCAGCTGCCTGCCAAAAAAATAAAAGACCATTCTCATCCTCACAATATTTCATTGGAAAATACATCTTATTGCGTTTTACTAGAAGTATACGGTGATAAAATTGTTTATCAAAATGTTATTTCGAAGTACTATTAGTTTTCACCTGAAGATATTGATGAAGGATTCAATACCTACACTGAATTTTAGATGAGCAAGGATACCGTGTGAGTGATCCCCGCTTTTATTCCATGATAAGTGACCCCACTGATGAGATAATGTTAGCAGAGATTTTCTTACTAAATGAAGAAAAATTCACGAATCAATCGGAAGAAGGAATGTTTTTTAGAAGCAATTTTAATATCAACCGATCTGTTCATTTTGTTAGAAAGGAGTAATTGTTCTTGTTTAAAATCCTAGATAGACTAGAAGAAGAGGATTTTGCATTTTTTAGAACATCATTTGAATCGGGTAGACAAACTCCAGATAATTTGCGGAATGTACTCCTCGTAGGAATAATCGGTCAACTGCTGTTCGCTCTCGGGATTTTTGCAGCAGCTGATCCATTTATGCATCCTGAGTACAACAAGAGATTGCTTTTGACAATACAGTATGTACTAACTTTTATCTTAATAATAGGTTCAATAATTTTTGCTATACCAGCTATTTATCGTGAAAATCAAACTGGTCAGTTAATAATAGGAAGTCTTACACTATTAAATTTTATCAGCATATTCCCCTACTTCGCCGCACTTTTTATGTTGGTTCGGTCAGTGGATCTTACCGAGGGGGCATTTATCACTTTGGCCGTAGGTGTTTTATTATTAGGGATAGTATTTTGGGTTGCCATATTCATCAGATTACAGCGTTCGCTACAAAGGGGAGACTTCCGAAAGGACTCCAAAAAATATGATCATAAGAAAGTCTTAGAAAGAGAGCGTTCTACACTTTCAAAGTTACCCGAATTTATTATCGTTGCAATAGGTCTCGTGTTTATTTTACGATTTTTGGTTGAAGGCCTTTTATCAGGTGATATAGAAAACATGATTTTTGTTATCTTGTTTCTCGCAGTGTTTTTTATGGGAATATATTTATTTGCTTACTCCGTAATATCCATATACTGCAAAAAACGATTCACCAGTTTTAACTTTGATAAAGATGGAAATTTGCAGCCTTGGGGGAGTGGGGATAAAGCTAAGAATGGGGCATAGTGTACCAGATAGCATATCTGCTTACGAGGAAAAGAAGGATTATCAGAGTGGAATTTTAAATAAGCTTAGCTAAAGGGGAATTATTGAAAAATGATTTATCGTCAATTAAATAAACTGGAAGAAAGAGATTTTGCTGTATTAATCCGTTGGAGGCTAAAGTATGTTATTTAAGGATTTAGATAAATTAGGTGAAAGGGATTTTGCATTTTTTAGAATCCCATTCGAATCTGGTCGGCAAACCTTACCTAATATTAGAAGAGGACTAATTTTGGGAGTATTTATGCAAGCTTTATTTGGAGGACTTTTTGTATATGCAGCAGCAAATCCAGCCGTATATCCCGCAAATGAAAAAACTATAATAATTAGTTTATCATTTCTAATCACGGCGATTTTAATATTATTATCGCTAATATTTTACTTTCCCGGTATGTATCAAAAAAAACAGCATATTCAATATCTGATCAGTAGTTTATCGCTTTATAACATATCGGGAATATCCTTATATTTTATATCACTACTTTTATTAAAAACGGAATCGGAAATAGTACTTAATCAATTCATCATGCTGAGTTGTATTACCTTATTTTTGTTAATTTTATTTTTTATAACAATTATCTTTAGAATAATTAAGTCGTTAAAAAAAGGCAACTATAAAAGAGAGTCGGATAAATTTAATTATAGAAAAAGATTGAAAGATGACAGGGAAAAATTAAGTAGAATACCTGAGTTAATGATTTGTACTGTTGCGATATTATTTATTGTTCAAGCTGTAATTAACCAAATATCGTATATAAATACAAGTATATTAGTTATCATTTTACTTTGTATTTTACTTCCTTATATAAGTGTATACATGTTCGCCCATTCTCTCATTACATACTACTGCAAAAAACGTTTTGCTAGCTTTAATTTTGACGAAGAGGGAAATTTACAACCATCGGGCAGCAGGGATAGGGTAAAAGATAAAAGATTAGCTTGAGAAAAGAGGATAACTTGATTTAAAGTAAAAGGGGAGCATTTATATGCATATAGAAAAACGATCTATATTATTCGACCATTTACTCGTTTATGAAACAAAACAATTACGAAAAGATTGGCAAGATGGCATTTTCATTTTGGAAGATGTCACACTTGCTTTAGATATTTAAAGATGGAAATTTACAGCCATGGGGAAGTGGGGATAAAGCTAAGAATGGGGCACAGTGTACTGATAGCATATCCGCTTACGAGGAAAAGAAGGTTTATCAGAGTGGAATTTTAAATAAGCTTGATGTTGGTTTAGCTAAAGGGGAATTTTTAAAAATGATTTATCGTCAATTAAATAAACTGGAAGAAAGAGACTTTGCTGTCTTACGAGAACCGTTGGAATCAGGTAGACAAAGCCCAAAAACTATTGGGGGAATTCTAATATTATCGGTGTTTTTACAGACCCTTTTATTTGTTTTAACATATGTAGTTGCAGCGGATAATACGAAATTTCCTTATAAGGATATCTTGTTTTATATACATCTTGTAGGAACAGCGATATTAATTTTATTTTCAATCTT
>NZ_JBPPZG010000323.1:0-2779 GCF_051918545.1 Pseudogracilibacillus amylolyticus (SeqCode)
ATGATGCCGAGGTTATTGGAAAGCTAGATTTCGGTGATCAGCTCGTTGGTTTCCATGAAGAGCACGGTTGGGTTCAAACGTATTATGATGGTAAAGTAGCATGGGTAGCATCACAGTTTTTGATAGAGAGTCAACAAGATAATATACAGAATAAAAAAACAAATGGTAAGGATAAGATAACTATCGATGCTGAATCTGTTCGATTAAGAACTGGTCCAAATACAGACGATTCTATTATTGGTCACACATCCAAAGGTGATGAATATAAAGTGATCAAAAAAGATGGAGATTGGTTTAACATATTACTAGACGATGGTTCGGATGCTTGGGTGGCAGCTTGGTTAACAACCGATGGCTCTAAGCCACAGTCTTCACAAAGTAGCGAAAAAACGTCTAACGATACAAAAGCATCCCTTGTCGGATATAATATTATGCTAGACCCTGGTCATGGTGGAAAAGATCCTGGCGCTTTTGGCATTAACGGTGTGAAAGAAAAGAATCTTACATTAGCTATAGCCAAGTCCGTTGCCCAAAAACTAAGAAATGAAGGAGCGACTGTCCTAATGACTCGATCGGACGACTCCTATGTTTCACTTGAAGATCGCGTTAAGATTAGTCAATCCTACTGGACAGATGCTTTTATCAGCCTTCATTATAATGCCTTTCCTTTACATACGAGTAACGGTATAAGTACGCATTATTATTCAGATGGTTCAGACTATCATCTAGCGCAGAAAATTCAATCCGCCCTAAATAAGCATACAAATTTGGACGATCGCGGCGTTCAACATGACGATTTCTATGTTTTACGAGAAAATAAGGATGTATCTGTGCTTATTGAATTAGGTTTTATTACAAATTCGGATGATAAAACTATCATTCTAGGAGAGAATCATCCAGAAAATGTTGCAAATGCCATTACAGAAGGACTAATCAATTATTTTAATGATTAGCAACTTCCTTACATTTAAAACGATTGCTGAAAATCCATTACCCTTTCCATTGTTTGCGTAAAGCTAATTGGAAAGGGTTATTTCTTTCGTTGACTTCTAAGGATTAAAATTACCTAGTCTAAAATAGCAGAACAGCCCCCTTCTTTATGCAAGTGAAGGGGACTTATTTATTCTTGACTACAGATAATTCCATCAAATTGCATTTAACTCATCCAATGTTTCGACATAAAGCACTTGAAGAAACTTTTTAATATTAATTTTTACTCCACTTGTTTTTGAAACATCACTTTTCAATTCATTCATTTTTAAACGAACATCTTGAAAATCAAATAGCAAAGATGCATAATGTTCAAACTTTGGATTTGTGTAATCAGTTAATCCAAGCGAAGCTAAATTGGTTAAAGCGGTCATCACCGATCGTCGGATTCGTTGCTCGATTGCTTTTACTTCACGCTTTAATTCTAATTCACCTATTAGCCTATTATGATGAATGGCAATCATTTCATAAAGATCCTTTAATGGTGGGAGGTCGTTAAACGAGTAATTTTTTTTAACAAGGATTTCCATAGCTGTTATTATGTCATTACTTCCACTTTCACCAATTATTCCAATAGACATCAGTATATTTTGTACAATACTAGTAACGGAATTATTTGTATCGGCAGGAGGATTAGAAGCTTGGGGTGGGACAATCTCTAAATGCGATAATGATTTTTTAATTGTATAAAGAGACTGATTTAACTTTAACTTTTCTTTCACATTTTCGATAACAGCTGTCACTTCGGCACGATTTATTGGTTTATGAATAAAAAACTCAATTCCATTTTTGTAGGCTTCTGCAACCATATCTTTGTTATCAATTTGAGATATCATAATAAAGTTTCCATTATAACCAAACTTTTTCAGTTCCATAATTAAATTAATGCCATCAATTCCAGGCATTAATAAATCAATTAAAACAACTTGTGGATTTGCTTCCAAAATATCGTCAATTGCATCTTCTCCACCTGGACTCGTCATGACAATTTCGCCTAAGTCACTTTCTTCAATAATACTTTCTAACATCCTGCGACATACAGGATCATCATCAATAATTCCGTAACTAACCATATTATAGCTCCTCTTTAGTAACCAAGTTTGCTGGTAGCATGACAGTAATTGTAGTTTCGCCATGACCTATATCCGTTGTTATTTTTCCGTTGAAAAATTCGCAAATATTTTTGACATGGGACAATCCAATCCCTGTTGCCGCTGTACCCTTATCGTTATACTTTGTTGTAAAACCGGATTCAAATATGAGTGGAATGTCTTTTTCTTTTATCCCTTCCCCATTATCCGTAACTGTAAAATAAACGTAATTTCCTTTTTCTAATACGCTAATTGTAATCTTTCCCTTTTGTTCTATCGCTTCCACAGCATTGGCAGTTAAATTATTTAAAATTGAAATAATCGGATAGTAGTGGCTTGTCTTAAATTCAATCAACTGCTCTTTCACAATGATAACATCTTTTTTTAACCATTGACTATAATTCATATTTCCCTGAATGACATGACGCAACATATTTGATAAGTCCATTTCTGGCAATGAATTGACATCATATAATTCATTTAATCCAGCTCGGATTCGTTGAGTATCTTTTTTTATTTCATGTATTTGCTGAGCTATCTCTAACGCTTGCTTGTCGTATATTAACTGATCGTCTTTTATTTTTCGATACAATTGATAACTTGATGCTGTAATTTTTTCGATCGTATTCATCATTTTACTTAAGTAAAAGTTTTCGTTATATAAATTTGAGCCAAATTGGAGCATTTGATCTAATCGT
>NZ_JBPPZG010000324.1:0-560 GCF_051918545.1 Pseudogracilibacillus amylolyticus (SeqCode)
CGAATAATTTTACCATTTGAAAAATCCCTAGTCACAGGTATTCCCGTTAAGCTATGTAAATTTGTCGTTCTAGCAAGTGACATAATTAACGTTTCGATTTGGTCATCACCATGATGCCCAAGAGCCAAATAATCGGCTTGAAATTGATTCATTTTTTCTCTAAAAACTTCATAACGCAGTTTTCGGGCGGCAACTTGTGTGCTGACCTTAAATTTCTTTTTATATGCCGAAACGTCAACAGCGGATGATATAAATGGAATGTCCCATTTCTTACAAATCTCCTTCACATAATAAACATCTGCTTCGGAATCTCCTGGTCGCAATTGATGATCCACTGTAACAGCATGAACGTTTAAGTTCCAAGCCTCTCTCACTGTATATAATAAATGAAGGAGAGCCATCGAGTCAGGACCACCTGAAACTCCGATAAGAATAGTCTTATTTTTTTCCATAAGTTGATGGTCGCAAATAAAGTCTACTACCTTTTTTTTCATGTTCAATCCCAACTTTTCATTTCTACCTGTATTATAACGATTTTTGCAGCGGCTTGTCACCCATAA
>NZ_JBPPZG010000324.1:570-2760 GCF_051918545.1 Pseudogracilibacillus amylolyticus (SeqCode)
CGCCGTCAAAATGTATATTCATTGTTAAAAAATAAATTGGGAGACAACATAATAAATCCCCGATAACATGGAAATATACATTGCTTCAACAAGGTAGGTCAATGAATTTTTATGTTTTTTCTTGTCTTTTAATTGCCGCTTAACTAACACATGCATGATCTCGTCTTTCATTTGCCTTGCGGATACGTACTTCCCTAAGAGTGCTTTTTGTAAACTTTGATTGTACAATTTCAATTCAGAAATGGAATGTAATTTGTGCAGTAACAGTCGTTTAGAGTCTTTACTTCTTTTAAATTTGGCCGGATAAAAGATAGCCAAGATGACCATTACAACAGCAAAAAGATCATAACTTGGTTTTGCTTCTCTTGTACCTAAGTGCCAATACGCCCGATCATAAAATTCCGAGTATTCTTTAACAGATCTTCCTATTTTTGTCGTCCCACCAACGTCGATAAATCGTACGATTGGTGAAGTACCTTCGATTAAAATATTGTCATTTTTCAGATCTCCAAAGACCCATCCAGCCTGATGCAACTTTTCCAATTGCTCTAACATTTGAATAAGAAATACTCCGATCCATTCATATCCATTTTGTTTCACAAACTTTTCAATACTTACTCCTTTAATATATTCCATAACATAAAAAGAATACATCTTGTCGCGATCATATTCCCAATCATCAACATCTAATAAAAAAGGCCCAAGACGGTTATCTTGAACCTTGTTTAAAGACTTTAATACATTCACCTCGGCAGTCATTGAACTAGATTGTTCACTAATTTTTAAGGCAACTAATCTTTGTCTCATTCTACATAGGTAAACTGTTCCAATCATACCAGCGCCAATTTTTCTTTCCACAATATACTTTTTCTTATTCCATTTCCCTTCAATTACAGTTCCTTGTCTAATAAAGAAACTATCCTTCTTCTGTAAATTCTTTGCCATAATAGAGACTTCCTCTCAGCTCCATTTTTCCAAACTGGTACATCGCATCTCGTATCGCAGGACCGGTTGGGGTTACTCCCCCGGTAACTAGCTTAGGGAATATAACAGAAATTGATTCGAGTTTCGGCGACCATTCGTGTACGACTTCCGTATTTTTTCGTTTACTTGGAAACTGGTAAATTGAAAACATATTATCACCTGTTCTAGCATGTAAATTGATTGATAAGTCTATTAATGCTTCTTGTACCGTCAGTAATTTATCATGCATGCTTGCACTCGTATCTACTAAAATAAGAACTTCTAAATTACATGTTTCCCCAAGATCCTCGACCATCTCCATCACTTCTCCACGTTTTTCGGGATCAATTTCCTCTAATGATTGTTCTTTACCGAGAATATTAGAAAGCTCCTTATTGACAAATCCTTGTAAAGTTTGAGACATTGCTTGTCTTGTAACAGCTTGTACCGTGTGAGATAAATCCTCTTTATAAACAATTTGACTTATCCCTCCACCAGCCCGAGCAATTTCTTCTACTTCTGCTAAACCACTATCCGTTTCATTTTGATAATCATCTAAAATACCGATAACATTCACTGTTATTCCACTTTTAAAGGCAACCGCCGCACTGTTTACGGGACTTTCTCCACTATTAGAACAGCCATCCGTAAGTAATAGAATTTGCCTTAATGTCCCTTTACTCAAATTCATCTACCTCCTAGAAATCATTACTATGTCTATGAAACATATATTTCACATTTCAATATGTTTACCTACTATTTTTACCAATTGAAAAGTGATCTATACATTTATTCAAGGAGGAGAGTGAACTTTATTTAGCTTCTCCATGGATAACGGGAATTGTCGCCCATTTCGGTTTATGTTTTTTAATCTTCGCTACTACTACCGTCATATCATCACGAATGGCCCCCTGCTCCCCACGAATAACTTCTTCAAGTAATAAATCTGCAATTTCCTGTGGTTCATCTGTTTTCATATTCAAAATTTTTCGCTTTAACCAAAGATCATTATTTTTAATATGCTTCGGCCCATCAAATATACCGTCGCTCATCATGATTAAAATATCCTCCGATTTTAATGGTTCACTCAAAGTCTCTAACTCAACATGTTCAATAATCCCAATTGGTAAATTATTCGCCTCCAGTTGAATGATTTCATCCCCTCTTTTGATGAAACTTGGTGATGATCCTATTTTTAAAAATCGTAAAACAGCATTATGAAGATTA
>NZ_JBPPZG010000325.1:0-2682 GCF_051918545.1 Pseudogracilibacillus amylolyticus (SeqCode)
ATTATTTTATACCAATTTGTCAATTTAAGATTAAGATAAACACTGTTAAATAGGCGTTCTCTCTTCAAATCAAGTTAGCTTTTTACTCCCACTCGATCGTCGCTGGTGGTTTACTTGTAATATCGTACACAACTCGGTTCACTTGCTCTACTTCCGCTACGATGCGGCGCGAAATTTTTTCTAAGATATCCCAGTCAATGCGTGCCCAATCTGACGTCATTCCGTCAACCGAATGGACAGCACGGAGTCCAACTGTGTAGTCGTATGAACGGGCATCATCTCGAACCCCAACACTCCGGATATTAGGCAACACCGCAAAATATTGCCAAATCTCACGGTCAAGTCCTGCGGAAGCAATTTCCTCACGTAATATAGCATCCGCTTCTCTGACAATCTCCAGTTTTTCTCTAGTTACTTCACCGAGAACGCGGATTCCAAGTCCTGGCCCCGGGAATGGTTGTCGCCAAACGATACGATCGGGTAATCCTAGTGCTGTACCGAGCTCTCGAACTTCATCTTTAAACAATGTGCGAATAGGCTCAATTAATTCAAATTGCATATCTTCGGGCAGTCCCCCTACATTATGGTGAGACTTTACCATTTTCCCCATTTCTGTTCCACTTTCAATCACATCACTGTAAAGTGTTCCTTGTGCTAGAAAGTCTACATCTGTTAATTTGGCAGCTTCTTCATCAAAAACTTCGATAAATTCATTCCCAATAATTTTACGTTTTTTCTCAGGATCTTCAACACCTGCAAGTTTCGATAAAAAGCGTTCAGCTGCATCAATTTGAATAATATTCATGTGAAAATCGTCTGCAAGAGATTCCATAACTTCCTTCGCTTCATTTTTTCGTAATAATCCATGATCAACAAAAATACATGTAAGCTGATCCCCAATTGCTTTATGGATCAATGCTGCAACGACAGAAGAATCTACTCCACCACTCAATGCACAAAGAACTTTTCTATCTCCCACAACTTCTTTAATATGAGCTTTTTCCGTTTCAATAAATCCTTCTATTGTCCAATCACCTTTACATTCACAAATTGAAAACAAAAAGTTTTTCAGCACATCAATCCCATGTTCTGTTTCTTTTACTTCTGGGTAAAATTGAATACCGAACACTTTTTCAGATTCATTACTAAAAGCAGCGATATGATTCTTCGTCTTTGCATCTACTTCAAACTGTTTTGGCACACTTGAAATAGTATTGCCCTTGCTTATGTACACGTTTAGTTCCTTTTCTAAGTCCCTAAATAGTAATGCATCACGTTCGATTTTAATTTTTTCAGTATGATACGATCGTTCTGCTACATGCTCTACTTTTCCATCAAAATGATCGGCTATTAACTGTGCACCGTAACAGATTCCTAAAATCGGAATGCCACTAGAATAAATAGATGTGTCAACACGATATTTATGTTCATCGTGAATATAATATGGTCCTCCAGATAAGATAATTGCTTTAGGATGAAGCGCTTGTACCTCTTCTGCTGTTACTGTATGGGGACGCAATTCACTATACACTCCGAGATTACGAATTTGTCTCATTAACATTTGGGTATAGGGACTTCCAAAATCGATAACTAATACTACTTCATTTTTACTCATGTTATCTTCTCCTCACTCACTTATCGTACTTGCCTATTATACAACTTCACGATTAAATTTGGTAATATATTAAAAAGACCTTAAAAAATACAAGGAGTTTTCTCTTATGTTGAAGCAATTGCAAACAATTTATCCATCTATCATTAAATATAACCAACAAAAACAAGAACACGTAAATGACTATGTTTGGTTTATTACGGATCAAAAAGAGGTATTTGGTATACTTCGAAAAGAACTTTCCAAAAAGGAGCTTATCCTTTTATCCACTTTATTAACAAGATATAATCAGCTTTTACCCGAAAAAACAAATGAAGAAGAGTATTGGTATGACTTAATAGCGGAAAAGTCGAGTACAGCTCACTTATCCCCTTTTCGGTTCATTTATTTTACGATTCAGCCAGATCAAATTGATCCCACCTCCTTTAAAGCAGCAATAACTGAATTATTTGGTAAGTATGTTCCCATATTATGGGAGGATGAAACGACTGGAATTTTAGTCGAGGAAATTTCCATTACAGAGGAACAAATTGATTATGCCCAAATTATCAACATTTTAATGGCAGACTTATCGGTTCATATTCATTTTTATATTGGAGATATACAGGCTAATAGTAACGATATAAAACAATATTATACTTCATTAATTAACGGCGGTAAAATAATTTTTCAATTAACAAACGAAGAAGTAATTAGCTATCAACAATCTATCCCTTACTTATTATTAAACCAAACGGATCAACAAACGAAAAAACATTTAATTACATCTGTTTTAAAAAAATTTGAAGATGACGAGGAAATGTTAAAAACGTTAGAAATGTTTTTTAATAACAATTTAAATGTTTCCGAAACAGCGAAAAAAATGTATATGCACAGAAATAGTTTACAATACCGAATTGATAAATTCACTAATGAAACCGGTATTAATATCCAAAAGTTTGATGAAGCACTTGCTGTTAAGTTGGCATTAGTAGCCAAAAAAAGTTAATACTATCTCTTCATTCGTCAATTTGCACATAAAGCAGACAAATCTTTGTGCAATTTTGTTATATATGAAAGCGCTGTTTTAT
>NZ_JBPPZG010000326.1:0-2606 GCF_051918545.1 Pseudogracilibacillus amylolyticus (SeqCode)
CTTTTTCAAGGAGCGGAGAAGCAAGCCAACGAAGAAATTCGCAGTGTCATTTTTACCGGACTTTTTGAACATCCTCTTAAATAGGAATGGGGTGTACAACATGATTTTAATGCAATTAAAAAATATCGTGAAGTCCTTTGCTGGTGACGTTATATTACATGACATTAATATGGAAATTCAACATAGAGACCGCATTGCAATCGTAGGACGAAATGGTGCGGGTAAATCAACCTTACTTAAAATTATGACAGGTGAAATGGATTACGATCATGGTGAAATTTTTAAAACGAAAGATTTGACGATTGGTTATTTAGCACAACATAATGATTTAGTTTCCACGCATACTATTTGGGAGGAAATGCTGTCTGTATTCACTATATTTATTGAAGAGGAAATAGAGTTAGCTAATCTTGCAGCGGAAATTGAGAAAAAAAGTTCTAATGGGAAATATGATGAAAAACTAATTAATGAATATAGCAGACGGCAAGAGAAATTTGAACAAAATGGCGGTTACCGTTATAGAAGTGATGTAAAAGGTGTTTTAATCGGTCTTGGTTTTCCCGAAGAAGACTTTGATTTGTATGTTAATGACTTAAGTGGTGGACAAAAAACACGTCTTTCACTCGGAAAGCTTTTATTGCAGAGGCCAAAGTTGTTAATTTTGGATGAGCCAACGAACCATTTGGATATTTCCACATTAACTTGGTTAGAAAATTATTTAAGTAATTATGAAGGAGCACTACTAATCGTATCGCATGATCGCTATTTTTTAGATAAAATCGTAAATATAGTTTACGAAGTTGCTCATAAGCGAACATATAAATATCATGGATCCTACTCAAAGTTTCTGCAACAAAAGGCGTTAAACTATGAACGAGATTTGAAAATGTATGAACGCCAACAACAAGAAATGAAGGAAATGGAGGACTTCATTCAACGCAATATCGCCAGGGCTTCCACAACGAAGCGTGCGCAAAGCAGACGAAAACAATTAGAAAGAATAGAAAAAATTGATCGACCATTAGGTGACGAATCAAGTGCCTCTTTTTCTTTTGGAATCGAAAAAACAAGTGGTAATGATGTCCTCTCTGTCAATGACTTTTCCTATACGCATCCGGACGAAAGTGAAGCTCTATTTAAAAATGTTTCTTTCAACCTTCATCGTGGTGAAAGAGTTGCACTAATTGGGGAAAACGGTATCGGCAAAACTACTCTATTAAAAGCAATTATGCTAAACAATCAGGAAAATATAATATTAGGATCCAATGTACAAATTGGATACTATGCTCAAGAACAAGAAAATTTAACTCCTAAAAATACGGTATTAGCGGAAGTATGGGATGAATTTCCGAATAAAACAGAGCAAGAAATTCGGACCGTCTTAGGTAATTTTTTATTCTCTGGTGAAGAAGTGGAAAAAAATATTTTTATGTTAAGTGGTGGAGAAAAAGCAAGAGTTTCTCTAGCTAAATTAATGTTAAAACGGGCAAACTTTCTAATATTGGATGAACCGACAAACCATTTGGATCTCATGAGTAAAGAAGTGCTCGAAGCTGCATTACAGGATTATGCAGGAACCATTTTGTTTGTTTCTCATGACAGGTATTTTATTAACAAAATCGCTGATAAAGTTTTCGATTTAAAGCAAGATGGTGTCACAATTTATCTCGGAGATTATGATTATTATTTAGAAAAAATGCTGGAACAAGAAGAAATTAAAATGCTGGAGAAAAACAAGACTATAAAAGACAAGGACAATCCTAATGATGCGCAGTTGTCATTTACTGAACAAAAGAAATTACAAAGTGAACAGAGGAAGAAAGCAAGACAAATAACTAAACTAGAAAATGAAATTCAAAGCTTAGAATTAAAACTGGAAGAAACCGAATTGTCCATGACTGATCCTAATATTTTTAATGATCATGAAAAACTATTGAAACTTACAACAGAATCAAACGAAATAAAAGAGCAGATTGAACATTTAATGGAAGAATGGACAATACTCCAAGAATAAAGCAAAACAGCTTGTAAGATTTTTGGTACAAGCTATTTTTTGCAATAATCACTCTATTAGTTTTTGCGTTTTCTAAAACCTACCCTATTTACTTTCTAAGAAATATGTATTGGTCACAGTTTCAGATCATGCTTGATGGAACGTATACCATAATACGGATAGACTTATTATCTTAAAATCGAAAATAAAAATCGTTGAAAGGGATCTCCTTCCAACGATTTACTAATAACGAAAAGGATATTTTTATATCTTTCCCGTTCATTTATCCACAACTAATTAAATAAGAAATCCTGTTGACGTGACTGCTCAACTGCTACACGATAAACTATACCATACCCAATCATTGTTGATAATATAGTACTTCCTCCATAGCTTATAAATAAGAGTGGTATTCCGGTTATTGGCATGATCCCAATCGTCATTCCAATATTTTGGAATGTGTGAATTAGTACTAAAGCCATAAACCCAAAACAGACATAGGAACCGTAAGGACTAAATTGAAAGCTTTTCATTCCAAGAGTTACCAATTTATAGATCAGTAAAAAGAATACAAAAATAACAATAGAAGCACCAATAAATCCAAAACTTTCTC
>NZ_JBPPZG010000327.1:0-2592 GCF_051918545.1 Pseudogracilibacillus amylolyticus (SeqCode)
CCATGGAAATTTTCCCGTTATAGCAAATTTCATTTTTTTCATATTAGGGTGAAGTTCCATTCCATACATATCCTCACTATGCTCTTTTATTAAACTCTCTATCTCTAATTGAGTTTCAGGATCTTTTTTTAATTGTCTAGCTTCCTTTGAATAAAAACATCCACTTAAAAGAAAAGCAGATAATAGCAGTACAGAAAATCGCTTCAACTTTTACACTTTCTAAAATGTCCTTAGTTAACTCTATTACACATTAGTATACAAAAAAATTGACAATCCTTAATGATGATTTATCCTCATTTTTTCAATTAAAAATCACCCTTCCTCACTGAATGTTGAAAGAAGGGTGATTCTTCATTACAGTACCATTGCTGCAATAAGCCCAAAAATAAACAACGGTATATTGTAGTGTAAAAATGTTGGCACACATGTATCCCAAATATGGTGATGCCTACCATCAGCATTCAGTCCGGCTGTTGGCCCCAAAGTTGAATCTGAAGCCGGCGAACCAGCGTCACCTAATGCCGCCGCTGTTCCAATTAAAGCCGCACTAGCAAGTGGCGACATGCCCACAGCTACCATCACTGGGATATACAACGCTGCTAAGATTGGTATCGTTCCAAAAGAAGTTCCAATTCCCATCGTTATTAATAGACCAACAGTTAACAAGAAAAAGGCAATGGTAAAATGAGAGTCTCCAGTAATTTTCAATGTTTTTTCAACCAATTCATCTACTGCACCTGTCTCCGTTAAAACGGTCGCATAACCTGAAGCTACTAGCATAACAAATGCGATCATCCCCATCATGCCAATACCTTCATTAACAACCCTGTCTCCTTCATACAACTTCACAACACGGAATACAAACATAATAATAATTCCAGCTAAAGCGCCTAGTACTAAAGAATCGGTAACTATTTGTAAAACTAACGCTACGATAATTGCAATAACTGTAAAACTATGAGATAAATTCCAACTTACATCTTTTTGATTTGTAATACTTTCTGCCATATCAACATCTTGAACCTTTACTTCTCCAACAGCCTTTGATACACGATCTTTTCTGTAAGTAATTAATAGAGCGATAAGTAATCCAACAATCATTGCAGCTCCTGGAAATAACATCGATGTTGTTACTTCTCCTAGGGAAATTTCAATTCCATTTTTCGTCATTTCCTCCTGAATAATCCCTTGGAAGATTAGACCAAAACCTACCGGAAACGTAATATACGGAAATTTCAATCCAAATGTCAACGCAGAAGCAACTGCTCTTCTATCCAGCTTCAGCTTATCAAATAAAACAAGTAGTGGTGGGATTAAAATAGGAATAAACGCAATATGGACTGGAACAATATTTTGCGAAAAACAAGCGATAATTGCTAAAGAGAACACGAGCAGGAGTCTTTTACCAGAAAAAATATTTAGCATTTTATTTACTAACACAGACGTAATACCTGATAAACCTATCATAACTGCAAAAATACCTAATAAAATATAACTAAGCGCAGTTTGTGATTGTCCCCCCATCCCTGAAATCATTGTTGCAACAGATTCTTCCAACCCCATGCCGGACATTAAACCTGCTGTCAAGGCAGCGATGATAAGTGCAAATAGAACGTTGATTCTAAACAAGCTCAATATAACCATTACAAGTACACTAATGACAACAGCATTAAGCATGAATAACCCCTCTCCTTTTGTTAATTTCAAGAATATTCCTTTTCCACATTAAAGCGATACAAATATGCATTAGTAAAGCATTTATGCATAAAAAAATTTTTTCCCAAATAATAAAATGCTATAATTCCAAGGTTTTAAAGCGAAAACGCTTCCTTCCATGACAGAAGAGCTCTTGACAAACATTTTCTTTATTGTAATATGTTTGTAACATGGGAATTGGTGGATTATTTCGGCAAATAACCCCATTTTGCGGACTAATAATTTTATAGATTCCTACCTAGATACTACACCGAAGATTCATTCAACCGACCTCTAAGACTACACATCATGCTGTTAAAAACAATATAAAAATAGTATACCATTTTATAATTACAACTAAAATTTAATATATATTCCGAAAATTACACCTTGTTAGAAATGGAGATGATTTTTTGACGAATCAACCCGTTTTAGAAGTGGATAACTTGAAAACATACTTTTATCTTGAAGATGAAAAAGTGGCTAAAGCTGTTGATAATGTTTCATTTAAAATTTATCCCGGTGAAACTGTTGCGTTAGTAGGCGAGTCAGGTAGTGGAAAAAGTATGACTGGTCTTTCAGTCATGCGATTAGTTAAAGATCCTGGAAAAATTGTAGACGGTTCCATCACTTTAAATCAACTAGATCTGTTAGCTTTACACGACAGAGAAGTCACTTCGATTCGCGGTAACGATATTGCGATGATTTTTCAGGAACCGATGACTGCTCTAAACCCTGTCTTTACAATTGGAAATCAAATAACTGAGGTACTACGAAAACATAAAAAAATGTCAAAACAAGCTGCTAGAGAAAAAGCTATTGAACTATTACATATGGTTGGAATTCCACGAGCTAAAGAAATCATGAAAGAATACCCACATCAGTTATCAGGTGGGA
>NZ_JBPPZG010000328.1:0-2592 GCF_051918545.1 Pseudogracilibacillus amylolyticus (SeqCode)
AAAAATGACAAAATTACTTTTTCATATAAAGGGGAATATTATCCGACTAAATTTATTTGTGACAACGTATTTTATGCTTATATGGATGATGTCTTTGAACCTATAGAAATAGTAATAGATAATGCCGGAAATGCAATTGCTATTTCTATTTTTCATCGGATCGTTCCAAAAGTTAACTAATGCTTATTTTAGTAGCTAAGTGACTCGCTCACTGGCCGAAAGCGCGAGATCCTGGGATTGAGACTGCGCTTACCCGCCCCAGCGAAGAGCATTTTTACTTTCGTTCGTCCTACCGTAAAGCGTTTGTTTCAGACGCCAGTATTAGCACGTCAATCAATCGTAAATACATTCTCCCCATAAAGCTAGACGAGAAGCCAAGTTTTTAAGAAAGGGTGCTTGCATGAACCACTTGAAACAAAAATTGGAAAAAATTACAAGTAAAGAACAGGGAAATTGGGCAATCGTAGTTGAAGACTTAGATAAAAATGAACGATTTTCTATCAATGGGACGCATCGTTACTATGCAGCTAGTATTATTAAATTACCAATTATGGCAACAGTCTTTTCCCTAGTTGATCATGGTCGTTTAAGTTTAAATGAAAGAATAGAAGTGAAACAAGAAAATATAGTTGGCGGCTCGGGAGTATTGCAATATTTATCTCCAAGTGTCAATTTAACATTATATGATTTAATAATATTAATGATTATTCAAAGTGATAATACAGCAACAAATATCATTATTGAAAAAGTCGGTAAGAAAAAAATCCAAGATACGATGAAGGAAATTGGTATGGTGCATAGTTCTTTTTACAATAAATTAATGACGATTCCTGTAAAAACGGAAGGAAGAAATATGATTACCGCAAATGATGTTTCTATATTATTAGAGAGATTTGCTAAGGGGAAGTTTAGTTCACATTATGCCTGTGAACAGATGATTACCATTATGAAAAGGCAACAAATTCATTATTTAACTGCATGTTTTCCAGAAAATGGCAGTGAAATTATTGGTACTCGACCATTCTGGATGTTTGCAAGTAAAACAGGGAGTGTTACAGAAACGTATCATGATACAGGAATTCTTTATGTTGGGAGTCGAACTGTTACAATTACCGTATTATCTGAACAGTGTAATAAGAATAGAGCTTTACACACTTTAAGTAAGGTCGGTAAAGAAATTTTTAATTATGTAACAGCAGGGAAACAAGACTCCTTTTAATTCGAATACTTTGGAGGGAACAATGAAAATATATATTGTTGCGGATGGTGAAGGTATTTCAGGTGTCGTTAGTTCCGATGAAATGCACCCAACTGGAAGCAGATACGAGGAATTTAGAAGACTTATGACAATGGATGTAAATGCTGCTATCTCAGGTGCTTTTGAAGCGGGGGCAATTGAAGTTGTTGTCAATGATGCTCATTGGTCCATGCTCAATATCATTTATGAGGAGCTTGATCCTAGAGCAGAGATTATCCGTGGATCGAATAAAAAAATGTCAATGGTTGAACAAATTGACGGGTTTGATGGAGCTTTTTTCATCGGACTTCATGCAAAAGTTGGTCATTCCCACGGTGTTGCCAATGAAACATTAGTCGGTCCAGAAATGTATGAAATGCGTATGAATGAAAAGCCAATAGGTGAAGTTGAGTTAAATGCGGCAATTGCCGGATTTTTTGATGTTCCCGTTATAATGGTTTCCGGTGATGACTGTCTAGCAAAAGAAGCAGAAGATGTATTCGAAGATATCGAAACTGCTGTTGTGAAAAAGTCAATCGATCGCTGGGCTGCACGTTGCTTATCATTAAAAAATGCACATAATGAAATTAAGACAAAAGCTTACAAAGCGGTAAGCAGACTTAATGATTTTAAGCCATATAAAATTTTGGGACAAACTGAATTTGAAATTGAGTGGACGTCAACTGCAGCTTGTAAAAAGGCAAGTCTTGTTCCAGGGGCATATGTTAAGTCGCCAAGAATAATTGCTTATAAAGGAAACAACGTATTAGATGCGTGGCGTGGAATCCATGCCTGTTTAAATCTTGGTGTTACGGCATTTGATCCCTTGTACGGCTGATAGATGAAAACAATATGAGTGTATTTATTCTTGCTAAGAAGAAAGAATAAGAGAATTAGGATTATCTTTTACCAACTGGCGAGAAAAACTGTAAGTAACATTTTATTACCCGATTGAAAACGGTTGAGGATGTTTGTACAGAAGGGACAGCAATTGTACCGCATGAGAGAGTATGTTTTCGAAAAAGTTGTTCCAACAAATTATGTATTTAATAGGTTTGGAAAAATAACTAGGTCTATCCAATGTTGGAGCGATTAGTATTGCCAATAATGTTAACAAATACATTCGCTGTTCCCACCATAATGGAAGGAGTTTACTAGCTATCATTCCATTTTTCAACAACGACATTTACCGTGCAGTCGTCTCCTGCAGCCATTGAAACAATATTAAATACATTAAGTGGCGCAGTGACAACTAAAGGAATAATTTGATTTTGGCGTCTCTCCACTTATTACCATTTAGAATCTAGGGAAAAAGTAGTATAATAGTAAACTAGAAATCAAAAACTTGTTTCTAG
>NZ_JBPPZG010000329.1:0-2553 GCF_051918545.1 Pseudogracilibacillus amylolyticus (SeqCode)
GGCAAGGATAATATTGATATTGCTCATCAACTTCATTCCTTTTTCAATTCCGGAAAGAACAGAAATCATGAACAAAAACGTAATACCTATAATAATGACGAATTGTGTGCTGAATCCATAAGGAATACTATTGTCTAAATAATGCAGCCCACCATTGATCTGAATTGCCCCAAAACCAAGGGAAGTGGCAACTCCAAAAACGGTAGCGAATACAGCAAAAGTATCGATAATAATCCCCAAAGGTCCTCTTACATAATCACCAAACAAAGGATAAAATGTTGCACTAATGGTGCCGGGTAAATTTCTTCTAAATTTAAAATAGGCTAACGATAAAGCAACGAGTGCATAAATTGCCCATAGATGTAGCCCCCAATGAAAGAAAGTTAAAGGAAGAGCATTTTTCGCCGCAACTTGCGACTGTGCATCTCCAATCGGCGGTTCGTAATAGTGAGACAGAGGTTCGGCAACTCCCCAAAATACAAGGCCAATTCCCATTCCGGCACTAAATAACATCGCAAACCAACTGAATGTGCTATATTCTGGTTTCTCATTATCTTTACCAAGTTTAATTTTGCCATATTTTGAAAAGGCAAGATAAATGGAAAATAGCAGGATCATCCCAACTATGAGATGATAAAGCCAACCGAACTTGACTTGTAAAGAAAGTTGCAAATTGGTTGCTACCCTCTCAAGATGACTCGGAGCAAGCGCACCCCATAATATAAAAATAATCGATAAGCTGATGGAAATATAAAATACAGAGGTGAGTTTTTTCATCCAATCCCCTTTCCAAATAATTTTGAAAGGACTCTTTTATAGATACTATGTAACTTGTCCATCATTTAAGACAGTTTATTTTTAGTAAAGATTATTCTTTTTCGCTGAAATTTTTCTAGGGAATTAGAGAAGGTGAGAGGAATTTTAATATATCCATACAATGGGCATGAACGCCTTGAAGTTTTTTGTTGGAATAATCGGATAACGATGGAAGTAATGACAGAAGACTTTGGGAAAAATGGAATATAATTAAGGAAATGTTGATACAATTACTAGTTTGTTAGAGTCGAATCTAACATGAACTCCTTTTACAGGTAATCAATGGTAAAATAAAAGACTAAGGCTTATACCATTTTGGTAATAAGCCAAGCTTTTATTTTGATGATATAATTTATAAAATAAAGTGCCTTTATTATTACAATTTGTTTCTATCAATCTTCAGAATTTCTAACGATAAGTACATCACAAGCTGCGGAACGAGTGATATTTTCTGATACACTGCCAAGAATCCGCTCAAAAGTATTCAATCCAGTGGCTCCACAAACTATAAGATCGGCGTCAATTTCTCTTGCGATCTTTTTAGGAATTAATGACTTCGGATTCCCAAATTCAAGTTTTGTGTTCACTTCTGTTATTCCGTTATTAAGAGCAAGCTCGCGATTATTTTCAAGAAGTTCGTTACCTAATTTTTCTTGAGTTTTCTTAATCGCTCCTGTATCACCAGGGAAGTTGTAGTGTTCCATAATGTGTACAAGATGAAGTGTTGCTCCATCACGTTTTGTTACGTTGATTGCTTTATTTAGAGCAATCTCTGACCCTTTCGATCCGTCTATTGCCACAAGAATATTTTTATAAGTTTTTTCCATGATATTCCCTCCCAATATAATAGTAATATATATTGGCAGAAATAAACAGAAAAGGAATGAACGTTTTATGAATCTTCTTGAAGTAATAATCCCTATTGTATCGGTTTATTCTTAAAAAAGTCATACTCCAAGAGCTATTTTCAACTTTTTACTGAAACTAACTAATATATACAAACAGAAATAATGAACAATCATAAATTTTGTCATGATTACTTCTTACCCGTAATAGACATCATTATTACCGTACTACTAGAAGAGAATGGGTGAATTGCATGGTAAAACGCTTTTTTTATTGTATGTATTTGGCTTTTTTACTTTATATCGTGTGGATTATGCCAAGTGACATAAAACCTAATCCCGAAATTAATTTAGTTCCGCTAAAAACAATTCACTTATATGTAACAGCATTTTTTCATGGATATGCACCAATGTATGTAATTATTGGCAATCTCATCGGTAATATTGTGTTATTCATCCCGATTGGCATTTTGTTTTTTAAATATCTTCGACAAATAGGATTAGGACTTATCTTGTTTTTATCTATTTATATTCCTGTTTTTATTGAAATTGTGCAACTTCTGCTTCATTTTGCTGAATATAGGACAAGATCCATTGATGTTGATGATGTTTTGTTGAATATGCTTGGGATTTGGATCGGCTACATTGTCACTTTTATTGTTTCTACGAGGTGAAGCGGGTAATAGGAAAGGAGTTGTCCGCAATATACATCTTATTTAACCGAATCGTGAGGAGACCTTGAATGTTTTACATCAAAATATCATAAACCTGAATTATTCATAGTTCCGAACTAGAGCTAATTAATATCAATTTTCTGTATCTTTGTTTTCAAAGCATGTAAAAGTTGTACATTTCGATAAATAAAAGTTAATTACACTGCCGTGGGATAATA